>VCAW01000237.1 GCA_013607775.1 Campylobacterota bacterium
CTATCTGCATTCATCAGAGTCTAAAGCTTGTTACCTGACAATAGGTATCAAAAATGTAAGAAAAGAAAGTAGGTTTAGACGCTAAACAATAAAACACGGAGAAAAAATGAAGATTTATTAGAAATTGAGATAAATTATCGATAATCGTACCTTTGAGAGATTTTTTTAATCTCTTAGTTTGGCATAATTAAGAATTAGTTGATTGTTGGGTTTGAATTTGCAAGTGGCTCTATTGTATTGATTATAACAAAAGATGTTGAGACTAACTCTCTTTTGTCTCGTTCGTAGTAGCCTTAGTACTTTTACGTTTCTTGTAGGTACGTTTTTTAGGTTTGCCCTCTTCCATTAGAACTTTTGTCTTTTTTAAAGACAGGTTGTAAAACCAGATGATACCTAGAAGTAACACAGCACCTATAAGAAAATGGTAAATGACAATACCCGCTCCCATACCGTAGATGAAGTTGAGCATATGCTGTTTTTCGACCTTCTCTTCAGTAGTCATAGTGCTTTCATCTTTTTTGAAGATGCCTATGGCATTGTCCAAAAAACTTCCGGCACTTACAAGCAGTCCTGTACCTTTTTCTTTGATGTTTTGCAAAGTAAAGTTGTTTTTTTCTGTTTCATTCATAATGTGATTATATCTAAATGGGTTTAACCTGCTTCATGTATAATTAGCCTCATAGAGAAATTTGGAGCCAAAATGCCTGAAAAAAAGCACTACCCATCAACGAATATAAGCACATCAAACATAACATAGGCAACGGCAGACCAACCATCTTAGCTTTTGGTATGGCGCACTGTTACTCTTGTTTGGCGATGTCACAGGTGTTTGCAGAAGTGTTAGAAGTCCACCCTGAGTACCAAATCTACTCCATAGACTCCCAAAAAGACCGACTCATAGCCCGTGACACCTACAAACTTAAAGAGATGCCTACGCAGATATTTTTTAATGAACAAGGTGAGGAAGTTTTTCGCCATACTGGGGCGTATAAGAAGCCAGTGTTGGATATTATTTTGAAGAAGTGGGGGTTTGTGTAGACAATTTTTCTTTTACTCGTGTCAAATATAGAGGTAAATTATAAAGTCTTTTATCATTTTCTAAAAGATATTTTTTATATAATTTAGGTTTTTGAAAGATATGTATTTTTACAATAGGAAGTAGTCCATTTGTTGAAATAGTACCCCAAATCTTTTTATTCTTTATATCTTCAATAAGTACTTTTGGATTTTGCATGTAGATAACTAATTCATCATTAATAATTGTATAAGTGGGCTAGTCGGTTAACTCCTCCTCTGTTATAATATGGTATGAATTCATCAAATAACAAGAAACAAGACAAAGTTTTAATTGCTGGCAAAGATTATCCACAAACATATAGAGAATTTGTTGAGATGTTTCCAGACAATC
>VCAW01000238.1 GCA_013607775.1 Campylobacterota bacterium
GCGTAAGAGCCATGGGTAATAGGGATACCTCTTTTTTGTCTGTAAGAAAGAAAAGTAAATCTCCTTTTTGAAGATGCTCTTTGTCTACAGATATTCCTTTTTTTGACTGCGCCCATGCCGTACGAGGTAAGTTAATATGGTGTTTTTTATAGAGGTACTGTACATATCCAGAACAGTCAAATCCTTCTGGTGTTGTACCGCCCCAAACATATTTCCCTCCTTTGAAGTATTTGGCATCTTCTAGGAGTTTTTGTTTGTCTATGGCTGAAACTTGGTAGGTATTACCTGCCTTTTTTGCTTCTACTTTTGCTTTTGCTATGCGCGCAGCTCTTAGTCTTGCAGCTTCAGCTTTGCGTGCAAGATATTCAGCACGGTGAAGTTCATCATAAATAGCCTGAAGAGAGTATTCAGTGGCTTTTTGGTTAAGGCAGGCATTTTCGGTATGACTTAGGGATTTGCTTTTCATGACATTACCATGTCTATCGGTAATGGTAAAGAGGCTTGCAGAAGAAAAAGTAAATGAAAGTGTTAGAAAAACTAAAACTTTAAACATAGAGATATCTCCTTTTAATATTTTATCATATCAAAAAGAGGATTAGAAGCAACTTTTAGTGGTTTGTTCCACAGAAATTTGCGTCACAACCGTTCACAGCCCCAGAAAACTTAGAGTTATCTATAAAAAATTTAAGGAGACGTTTTTTACGTTTTTTAAAGAGAGGAGAGTGAATAGCTGCAAGACCTTCAGGTTTATCTTTATGTAGTTTCTCTAGTTTTCCCGGAGTATTAAAGTAGAACTCCCAGTCATCATCATCTATCTGTTTTGCTTGGTAAAATGGTGTACCGTGACATGCATAACAGAGTTTGGTGACAGTACGAAATGCTCCAGTATCATACTTTTCTGCAGCAGTGCTCAAAGATGTTACTCCTGTAATGAGGAATGAAACAGCAATCATTTTGGTGGTAAATTTCATAGAAAACCCTTTTTTATAATTATTGTAGAGGGCTTATGTGTAGTTTATGTGTAGCTTAAGCTATAATTATGGTTATGAAAAACCAAATTATTATTATTGGTGGGGGAGCCAGTGCTTTAATGCTGGCGTCCTTACTTCCTAAAAACAGTGTAATCCTACTAGAATCCAATGCAAAACTTGGTGCCAAGATACTGGTCTCTGGTGGTGGAAAATGCAACATTACCAATGCTAAAATGGGTACAGAGTACTATCTTGGGGATGCTGATTTTGTAGCTCCATCTCTTAAATCTTTTAATGAAAAATCACTTTTAAAATGGCTGGAGAGACAAAGGTTAGAACCAGTACTTCGTAAAGAGACACAGTATTTTTGTAAAGACTCCGCTAAAGAGTTACTTGATATTTTTACAAAAGAGTCTAAAAAACAAAGTATTGTCCTACAAGAAAAAGTAGTTTCTGTAAGTAAACGAGATGACATTTTTTATGTTAAAACACAGAAGAAAACCTACACAGCAAGCACAGTTGTTGTTGCATCTGGAGGGCTTAGTTTCCCCAAGTTAGGTGCATCTGACACAGGCTATGAAATCGCAAAATCTTTTGGACACAGCATCGTTAAAACTGCACCTGCTTTGGTAGGATTTACTGTACAAAAAGAGCAATTCTTTTTTAAAGAACTTTCAGGAGTTTCTACCGAAGTCTGCATTCGTGTAGGTGAACATGAATGTAAGGGGGCACTACTTTTTGCACATAAAGGATTAAGTGGACCAGCGGTTTTGGATGCATCATTGTATTGGGAAAGAGGAAAAGTGAAGATAGACTTTTTGCCTGACTTTTCATGGAAAAGTGTAAGAGGAAGTAAAAAAAATATCTCATCCCTTCTTCCTTTACCCAAACGTGTGTCTAAAGCATTTTTGGTACAATTAGAACTCGAAGATAAACCCTATAACACTTTGACGAAAGAAGAACAAGATAAATTAGCTACGTTAAGTCATTATACCTTTGCACCCGCAGGTACATTTGGTTATGGAAAAGCAGAGGTAACAAAGGGTGGGGTATCGACATCAGAAGTAGATGCATCGACGATGATGAGTAAAAAAGAGGAGAGACTTTATTTTTTAGGTGAAGTTTTAGATGTAACGGGGAGACTGGGAGGATACAACTTTCAATGGGCATTTTCAAGTGCTTATAGTTGTGCTCAGAGTATCAAAAGGGAAAAGAATGAAAATAAAATTAAGTAGTATACTTGCTGTGGTTGCAGTGATGTTATTTACCGGTTGTGTCAGTGCACCCGATAAAGAGGGGTGGCACTATGGACAAAAAAGTGAATTTTTAGAGATACTTAAAACAGACAAATATCTCTCTATATGTAACGATAGAGGGTTATATGAAAAAATACGTCAAAATCCTGATTCTGTACTTATGAGTCGTATGCTTGTGGCGTATACTGAGAATCTTGCAAATGGCTGTATTGACTTGGAGAAGTTTGAGGCTGCACAAAAAGCACGTAACTCCATATATTTCTCATCTAAATATACGACGTATTTACAAGAAGTGAATGTAAAAAATATTGCAATGCAACTTAGAGCAGGGCAGAGTATAGAGCAGATACTCAAACCATACATACCTGAGTATTATCAGTTTCATGCATTGTTACAACGTTACCATAGCCTAAGTCAAAATCCAAAGACATCAAAAGAATTGTTGCATAAGATTCGTCTCAATATTGAAAGATTAAAATTAATGAAGCCAGGATTAGGTAAAAACTATGCACTTGTGAATATCCCTGAATTTAAAGTACGTGTGATAGAGAATGATAAAACCTCTATTGCGATGCGTGTGATAACAGGGAAGAAAAATAAACAAACACCTATATTTTCGGCAGATTTACAGTCTATCGTACTAAACCCTACATGGAATGTACCAGACAGTATTGCTAGACATGAGATTATTCCAAAGACGTTGAAAGACCCGATGTATTTACAAAAATACCGCTTGGTGATGCGTAGAGATTATAACCTTGATTCTCCGGCATTACACTTTGATGCGAACCTTAGTGCAGCATACGTCGGAGGTAAAGGTGAAGTGCCATTTAAGTTTATAGAAGTGGCTTCAGGACGTAATGCTTTAGGGCGTGTGAAGTTCCTTTTTCCTAATGAAAACTCTGTCTATATGCATGATACACCGACAAAAAGTCTCTTTAAACGTAAAGTACGTGCGTACAGTCACGGTTGCGTAAGACTTGGAGATCCTATGAAGATGTTAGATTTTGTAGCAACAAACTATAGCCATACGCCAATGGAAAAAGTGAATGAAGACTACAAGAGTAGAAAGACACATTTTATTCCTATTGTGAAACGTCTGCCTGTGCATACTGCATATTTGACTGCGTATGTAACGGAAGATGGGAAACTACATCTGTTTAATGATATATACAAGTATGACAAGCTGCAAAAGCTTAATTTTTAAAGAAATATGATGGCAAGAGCATGGCTTATTTTAGCTGATATTCTTGCCCACTTTCTACTGTTTATCTCTCTTATACTGTTTTACCTAAATCCTCCTTCTTATACTCACCCGAATTCGCATCTCTAACGAATACCCTGAACCACAATTCTAGCATCAAACCCTGAAAGTTCTTCAAAAACCTCGTAAGGTGTTTTCCATCCAAGACATTTTCTTGGTCTACTGTTAAGCTTATCGATTGCCTCTACTACT
>VCAW01000239.1 GCA_013607775.1 Campylobacterota bacterium
ATAGGGCTTTTTATGGGTGTTTGTTTCATGAATATTTTGTGATATCAAGGGCTATAAAGCAATCAGCGTGTGCACTTGCCTGGTCACTTGCCACTAAGAGGTTTTGAGGTGAATTTTATGTATTATTTAGGTGCGAAAGTTAAGTATCTTATATATTCCAATGCTGAATATTTATTACAATCTAGAAAAAGAATGAAACAATTTTGTCAAGCAAATCATCTAGGAAAAGGATTACTTACCCATAGTATGAGCTATATACCATTTTGGTTTAGTCACATTGTTACAGATAATGATAATTCATCTTATTCTGTTTCTCTTAAAGAGGTACAAAGTCTTGTGTCCTACCTTGTATGTAATCATATTCCTGTCAATTTAAAAACTTTATCCAGATACCTGCATTCTACTATTGATTCAAGAAAGAGACCAGATGTTTTAAAAATAATTCACTTTTTCAAAAAATAGTTTCAAACAATAATGATAATAATAATACGAAATCAAAAAAAGGCAGAACAGGAACAAATTTTTTAAAATAACGATACGCTTCTTTGTCGTATTTTTGCCAGCGCAATGATAAGTATCACTAAAAGATATGCATATTGTATCAGTGAAAGCGATTTTTGTGCCATAACAAAGTGTATGGTGGTGAGTATTAGTATTAGATAGATGACTTTATGGTATGCATGATACTTTCTGAAAAGTTTTTTGGTAGAAGTTGTGGTCATAAAAAGCAACAGTAAAAAAGAGATCATCCCTAAATAGATAAACGGTTTATCCAGAGTTTCTTTGAATGCAAATGCTATATCCATCTCCATGTCTAAGATTAAAAAATTCAACATATGTAAAGACGCATAGAAAAAACCAAACAATCCAATCATCCGGCGATATTTCATCAGTTTTTTAAACCACATTGAGATACTTGTCGTCAAAAATAAAATAGCAATCGCCGATGCGCCGGTAAGCGTATAGATATACTTGATGGGATCCTCAACATCCTGTACTATAAAAAGCTCACTCAACAGATAAATGAATGGAAGCAGTAAAGATACAAAAATGAGTTTTTTCATTAAAGATTTTTTCACTAGAAATTCTTTTTCAAATCCATATTTTTGTACATAGAGGCTACTTCTTTTTCATACCCGTTGAACATATGGGTGCGTTGCTTGAAAAAGTGACCCAAAACACGCTCTTTTTTCTGTGACCATCTGGGGTGATCGACATGGGGATTTACATTGGCATAGAAACCGTATTCATCGGGGTTCTCCTTCTGCCATGTATTGAGAGGTTGCTCTTTAACGAAGGTAATCCTGTCAATGGATTTAATGGATTTGAACCCATATTTCCAAGGGACAACCAAGCGTATGGGTGCACCGTTTTGATTTTCCAAACTCTTACCGTAGAGCCCCACTGCCAAAAGAGTTAAAGGATTCATCGCCTCGTCCATACGCAATCCTTCGACATAAGGATAATCAATGGTAGCTAAAATACCGCGACTTTGATCTGGAAATATTTTTGGATCATATTTGGCCGTAAATTTGACATATTTTGCCTCTTTTTTAGGAGAAGCATCTGCAATAAGTTTCTGAAGTTCAAACCCAACCCACGGCACCACCATGGCCCAGCCTTCAACACATCTAAAGCGATAGATCCGCTCCTCTAATCCGTATTTTTTGATCAAATCATCCACACTGATCGTCAGCGGATGATCGACAAGACCATCAATGGTAATCGTCCAGCCTTTTGTCTGCATGTTTTGAGCAAGAGGTTTCACTCCCTTTTTATTGGTAGTAAATTCATAAAAATTATTGTAAGAGGTGATCTGCTCAAACGTATTGAGCTCCAAACTGTTTTTGTTGGTCGCTTTTTTATAATGCAGGCTAGGTACGGGGATATACTCTTTAGCCATGAGTTCCATCACGGCACTGTTTGCTACGATTGTTGCAGCACCTAATTTAAAAAATTTTCTTCTATCATCAAATAACTTTTTACTGGTTATCTTTTCATCCATAAGATTTTTCATCATTGACCTTTTCTCTTATCATCTATCACATGGTAGATTTTTACTGTACGCTTGCAATAGAGTGTATTGCAAGTATACATGAGAGCAAGTAATTTACTTTACTTTTTCTATAACGACAGTTGCACTAGGGTCATCCCGCTGCATCGCAGCCTTCACATCTGCAATAAGCTGAATACCCCTATGTGGTGACTATCATCTCTTATTGCATTAAATCCTTCACCTTTTAGTCCTGGTACCGTAGCAGCTGTTTCTGTATTTTGTTCAGTACCTGCATCATATGTATTTAGGTTAATAGTTTTTTTGTCCCCAGCTTCCACACCATCCAAATCAACACAATCCGCTCCTGCAAAACCATCATTGGTAAATACAAGCATAGAAGTAACACTTAAACATGCTCCGCCTTTGCTTGTCTCAAGCGTAGTCGTTGCAGTTTTGCCTGGCTTAATCACTGTATCTTCAGTATTTTTACCAGGTTTGGCATCATAGACATCTGGATTTGCTTTAAGTTCTGCAAGCAGTTCTGTAGGCGCACCACCTTCTGCAAGATGTTCCAATCCTACACTTGCCTTTTCCCCTTCTTGAAACACATGAAATGTTTTGCTATGTAAGGCAGCTGCCATAGGTGCCATCACCTGACCGGTTGTCTTGTTGGTCAATGTTACTTTGTATGACCCACTACTATTTGTGCTTGAATTGTGACATCCTGACAATAAAGCTATTGCCAAACCTAACGATAATGTTGTAATCAGTTTCATCTTACTTCTCCGTGTATTGAAATTTTGAAAATTGTATGAATTCTCAATGAAAGAAGTATATTATGAAGAAGCCGAAAGACGCATCGCCTCATACAGCACGTCAAGGTCTGCTTGTGAAACCTTTTTGTCTGAGTCATATTTTTTACAGGTATAGCGGTTGTTTAAATCTTTAAGTATTGTGTGTTGCATTTTTTCTCCTTATTTGATGTTGGCCTGTATCTCTACGACAAGATTCTCAGGTCCCATGACAAATATCTGTGCTATATTGCTGTTTGGGACAATGTTGTCTGAATGTCTAAAGCCATGTTTTCTTATATTCTGCATCGTTGCTTCATAGTCATCGCTCGCAAAGCAGACATGATCCACTATATGCTTGGGATGTCGCACCTCCCCCATGCTGCTTGTATCACGAAATCTTGCATCACCACCAAAGATGTGAATCACTGGCTTTCCTTCACTGTAGAGCCAAGCACCTTCAAAAGGAAAATCAGGGCGCTGCCCCTCCTCAAAGCCAAGTGAACAGAGAAATGTTTTCACTGCTTCTGGCTCTTGTGCTCTCA
>VCAW01000240.1 GCA_013607775.1 Campylobacterota bacterium
AATCATAGAAGTAGAACGTAAATCTGACAAACAGTATAAGGAGTTACGAACGGCACTAGATGAGCTCATAGCATCTTCAGATATAGCAAGTGAGAAAGTAATGGGGTTCATCAAATGACAGCATTACGTGACTTGCATAAAGATGATAAACCCAGAGAAAAGATTGTAGCCAAAGGTGTAGAAGCATTAAAAAATGAAGAGCTTATGGCACTGTTGCTTGGTAGAGGTATACAGGGTAAAGATGTACGCAAGTTTTCTAAAGAGATTATCATGATGATGGACAAAGGCATAGATGAGCTTAGCCTGCAAGCTCTTTGTGATATTCACGGTTTGGGGCTAGCCAAAGCCTCACAGATACTCGCTTCCATAGAACTCTCCAAGCGTTATCTTATAAAAAGTAATAAACGCATCACTTCTGCAGAAGATGTCTTTGAAGAACTCAAATCTTTTAGCACAAAATCCCAAGAGCATTTCCTCACCATCACCTTAGATGGGGCATCACACATCATCAACATTAGAACAGTATTCATCGGTACACTTAATCAATCTCTGGTACATCCACGTGAAGTCTTTGCCGATGCCATCGCAGACAGAGCTGCAGGCATCATCATCGCTCATAACCATCCGTCGGGTACTTTGGAAGCTAGTAGGGCAGACATATCTATCACCCAAAGGCTGAAAGAGGTTTCTAAACTTGTGGGTATAGAGTTACTTGATCATGTCATCTTGGCAAAGGGTGGATGGTATAGTTTTTCGGATGGGGGGGTTGTTATGATGATGGATAATGTTAAAACCGTAGGGGCAATCCCTTGTGGTTGCCCTTGGTGATTACCATTGTGCGTTGTAAATAATCCATGATAAAAGGGCACCTATGAAGGGTGCCCCTACGGTTAAAATATAATATCCCAAACGTAGGGGCAATCCCTTGTGGTTGCCCTTATGTGGTTGCCTTTGTGTATATACAAAAATCCATCTCATTAACACCCAATTAACATATCTTTTATACAATAGTCCTACCAAACAAAAAAGGACTAACAATGATAAAAAAACTAACTATAACCTCACTCACCGCACTTTCACTACTACTCGTAACAGCACAGGCAGAAGGCATGAAATGTCAAGCTGGTAAATGTGGAGCAGGGATGATGGACAAAGCGAAACAGGGTAACAAGATGATGCAGAAGAAACAAATGCATAAAAAGAAAATGAACTCTCCGTTTCTCATAAAGCATGGTTTGCCACATATGACGAAGATGATTATGAAGAGTTGGGACGATGCGAAGCTGGCACTTACAGACGATCAAAAAGGCAAACTCCTTTTGGTTCGTAAAGAGACCATGGGTGCAGTGATGAAGCTAAAACCAGAAGTCATGGCACTTAGAAAAGAGATAGTCCAAGCAAGCAAAGCAGGTACAAAAGCAGCGGACCTCAAAGCCAAAGTAGACAAGCTTGCAGCACTGGAAAGTGAAGCAACCATGGTACACTTAACTTGTCTAGACAAAAGTAAAGCCATACTCTCCGCAGAGCAATACACCTACCTTATGGAAAAAAGAAAATAACACATGATGAAGAAAAAAGAGAAGATGAAAAGCATGAAATGTGCAGCTGGCAAATGTGGTGGAAAGAAATAGTCAATAAATATAATAACCTTTAGTCACTTTTACTAAAGGTTATAAGTAAACCGTTTACCTTTATTTACTACAATGGTTAAAAGGATTTTAAATGAATAAACAAAACCTCTTAACACTTACACTTATTATCTCTGGGTTGGCTTTAAACCCTGTGATGGCAGATGCTGTTGTAAACAGTGCTGCATCTACACAAACCATAAACTATTCACTATCTTCTAGCATTTCATCCATTCTTTATAACAGAGGATTGGAAGAAGAGACAGCTGATGAGTTGGCATCGGGTGTGGTAGATGAAGAAGATGAGATGTTTTTTGCTATGCTGTTACAGACCCTTGATAGTAAGAACATTGTAAGTCGTCAGGAAGTTTTGGAGTATTTGAGTACTGAAGCTTTACATAGACGAAGTGTGGATTTTAAAACCTATGACAATCTAGTGGGCATGGTAAGCAAAATTAAAAAATGCGCATTAGATAAAAACACGCGTAATCAGCTAAGTTATTTGGCAAAAGTCAATAGACAGTTATTTGTGTAGAAATACACGGATAATTGGTATTAGAGTGTTAATAATATGCTTTGGTTAACATAAT
>VCAW01000241.1 GCA_013607775.1 Campylobacterota bacterium
TAATACAGTTTGTGCCATACTTTTCTCCTTGGACGAATGTGTCACCTGATGGGTGATAACAAAAAGTGGCACTTTCGTTCTTCTTTTATCGTATTATACGATATTTCCTCTTGTTTGGTTATTTTTCTATTTCGTTATTTGGGTGTAGCTAGGCTATGGCGTCAAAATATGCTACAATGGTATACTTATTGGACAAGAGGATAACTATGCGATTTATGACGATTTTATGTGTTATTTTGGGCATGACACATATACTATATGCAGAGGTTGATGTACATTATTATGATGTCAAGCAGGGCTTGGTAGAATATGAGATACTTGGGGGTGCGCAACTTACCAATGAAACCAATCTAAATATACAAGGTACTTACAAATTACGTTTTAAAAACTGGGGAAATACACGTCAAGAAGAAGACCATGGTGTAGTGGTTACCAAAGGGGCGATTAACTATGTACAAGAGGTAAAAAGACTTGAAAAACACATAGATGGTAAGGTACTTACTGTTGATTATACGAATGAACAAATTTTAGAACATTCTGAAGGTAAAATAGTCTCCAGTCAAATAAAAGAGACGGAAGGGCTACTTCATAGAGGGCAAGATGTAGTTGCTGGTGTTTTATGTAGTATGTGGATAGGCCCTAGTGTAAAAAAATGTATCTATAAAGGTGTTGTTTTAAAGCAGGAGTCATATGTTTTAGGTGTATCGTACGTAAAGCAGGCAACAAAGGCTGTTTTTGACATTAATGCTACTGATGATCAGTGTGTATTACCAGATTTCCCCAAAAATACATTTGGACTCATTAAAGACAATATTAAAACTAAGAAAGCTTCTGCTCCAGAAAATGTTTGCAAAGTATTTAAAGATGTCATACATGAAGTAGATGCAAAAAACAGAAGTTTTGAACCAAATAAAAATTTAGATACTAAGAAAAGAAAGAAGTTCATTAATAAAATTGCCAAGGGTATTTTTGAAAAGCAACAAGAGATTTTACCAGCATTACTTATGGCTATGAAAAAAAGTAGAGAGTGTCTTCAGCTTGCCAATGATATGTTTGAAAAAGAGCAGTGTGCGAAAGCGTATGTTACAGAAAAAAATGCATTGGGTGTAGAAGAGGATGACTATACGGTTTTTGATAATGAAAAACAGACACCTATCGATGCTATAGAAGATGCCATTATAGACCTTGAACCACGTATGGCTTGTGTGAAACGTGCACAAAATTTTATAGATATCTCTTCTTGTATGAAATAAGTCTGCAATGAAGTTTTACCGTATCTACATAGAACTAACAAATGTCTGTGGACTTTCATGTTCCTTTTGTCCAACAAAAGAGTTGCCAAGTAAAGAGATGGACTTGGAGTTTTTTGAGTTAGTTATACAACAAGCCAAACACTATACTAAAGAGATAGCTTGTCATGTTGTGGGTGACCCTCTGACACAGTCAAATTTACATGCATATTTAGATATCATCCATAAATATGGGATGAAATCAATGCTAACAACCAGTGGATACTTCTTAAAAAAACACAGTTACGATACACTGTTTCATCCTTGTGTGAAACAGATAAATATTTCACTCAACAGCTTTAACAAAAATGATACCTCTTTGACTTTTGAACAGTATATGACGCCGGTGCTGGCACTTTGTAATGCTAAGCTTGAGCAAAAAGAAGATCTGTTTATAAATCTACGTGTATGGAACTTGGATGAAATGATGTCAGAACGTGATTTTAATGAAACACTTTTTTCTGCACTCTCAGAGACTTTTAATGTAGCGTTATCCTTAGATACGATTTATGTAGAACGTCCAAAATCTATACGTTTAGCGTCTAAAATCCTTATGCACTTTGACAACTACTTTGAATGGCCATCGTTAAAGAACCAAAACTACGGTGATGGTACCTGTCAAGGCTTACAGTCGCACATCGCTATACTTGCTTCAGGTAAGGTTGTACCGTGTTGTTTAGACTGTGACGGCATTATGGAACTTGGGGACTTGCATGAGAGCACATTGGAAGAAGTAGTAACTTCTAAACGTGCCAGCAGTATATTGAATGGATTTAAAGAGGGTAAAGCAGTAGAAGAGTTATGTCAGAAATGTTCGTATAAAGATAGGTTTAATTAACGTGACTAGTCACGTGAGCTTCAGCTTCCTGCTAAAGGAAACCTAGCGTTAGCGTAAGTAACTAGAACTTTGTTCTAGTTACGGTCTATGATAGAGGTTTAACTAATGAACCTATCTTATATTTTAATGGATTAATCGAAATCAGGTGTGATTCTTTCAAATCTTGTACCTTCCATAGTGAAGTTACCCATCATACCTTTTGAGTCGAAAACAAAACCAACCATGTTTGAACCAAAGTCAATATCATCAAGTTCTTCATCATTATTCCAGTCAGCCATGGCAACGTTGAAGTCCATGTCTGTGTCCCAGTCGTCATCATTCATAAATTTTTTAAGTGCTTCTGGTGAAGTAAAGACAATAATAAGAGAATATTTTTGTGCTCCTATTTGCATACCTACTGATGCAGAAGTAATGCTGTAGTAACCTTTTGTGACGTCATTGACACGGAGTGCACCTTCTCCATATTTACCACCGATAAACATACCCGCTTCTTTTACATCTGGAAATACAACATATCCAGCAGCTTTTTCTAAATATTTTTTACCACCATTTACTTCACTGTAAAATACAGAAAGTGCACCATTTGTATCATGGTCAATCTCTTTTGCTGTATCCTCAGCAAGTGTAAGGTTTGTAAGTGCTGCAAGCACAAGAAGTAATTGGGTTACATATTTCAATATTTTCATTGATCCGTCCTATTTGTTATTATGTTTTAGTATAACATAATCTAAATATAGAATAATGATGTATATCAATATTTTATGTAAAAAAAATAGATGAAAGAGAAGTGGAGGAGAAAGATAAAGCCAAGTTGGCTTTATCTGTGTAAGTGTGTAGATTAGTCTGGCTTAATTCTTTTGAATTTAGTACCCTCTAATGTGAGGCTTCCCATCATACCTTTAGAATCAAATACAAAAGCAACCATATCATCATCAAAATCGATATCATCTAGTTCTTCTTTTGAATTCCATTCAGCCATTGCGATTTTACCATCTACGTCTGTACTCCAGTCGTCATCTAGTAAAAACTTGTTAAGTGCTGCTTCAGAAGTAAATGCAATAATCATTGAGTACTGCTGTACTCCCATTTGCATACCAACAGATGCAGATTTGATGCTGTAGTAGGCTTTGGTTGTACGCTGTACACGAAGTACACCCTCACCATATTTACCACCGATAAACATACCAGCTTCTTTAATATCTGGGAAGACTAAAAATGCTTTTGCTTTCACAAGAAATGCATCTCCACCTTTATTTTCTGCGATGAATTTGTTGATAGCTTCATTGGCATCTCTGCCTAGGCTTTTAGCAGATTTTGCCATACTTATGGATGTAAATGCCATGAGTATTACAAGTAATACGGGTATTAACTTAAATGTTTTCATTATTTTTCCTTAATTAAATTTATGAATTATAGCATAGATGCACAATTAATTAGATAATGGTGCGATTCTTCTGAATTTAGTCCCTGCGATACTGATAGATGCCATCAAACCTTTTTCATCAAAGATAAATGCAATAATAGGCTTTTCATAACTGATAGAAGAAATATCTTTACTTTTTCCCCATTCTGAAACTGTGATAGTGCCGTCAACACCAGCTTCCCAGCCATTACTTCTTATGAAGTTGTTAAGTGATGTATCTGAAAGGAATGCTATAAGCATGCCATACTGTTGTGCACCAGCTTGGAATCCGATAGAAGCTGCTGTCATATCATAATAGTGTGCTGTTTTACCGTTAATACGTAAAGCACCTTCACCATACTTACCACCTACAATGAGTCCTGCTTTAATAACCGTAGGGAAAACTAGATAGCCTTTTGTTTGTTCGAGGAATTTTGCCCCACCTGGTACGTCTTTTTTAAATTTTTCAATGGCTATATTTACCTCTTTATCAATCTCTTGTGCAGTTTTTGCAAAAGCAATTTGGGTAAATAATAGAGAAATGAGTAGCGCGAGTAGTATGTTCTTTGAATTTTTAATATTCATGATGTATCCTTATATAAAATTATCATATTATAGCCTATGAAAATAAAGGGCACCTCTAATAATAGGTAATGCTCACAATGGGCTTTGCAAATGTAAGGTTGTGTAAGAGATTTATGAGTCCTAGCCATAGCTAAGACGAAGTAAATATCTTGTGCAAGATTGCGTTTGCAAAGCCCACCCTTCGGGCATCACTAGCTTTCGCCTATGTGTTGTTACTCTTTCTTGACTTAGCTAAGGCTAGGACTGCGAAAGAGTGCCTAGCCTAGACAAAAGCTAGAGATGTTGTGAGTATCACCTATTATTAGAGATGCCCTGAATGGAGTGATGGATGGAAAAGATAACGATTAAAGCCTATGCCCACAAACGTAAACTAAGTATAT
>VCAW01000242.1 GCA_013607775.1 Campylobacterota bacterium
CTATGCAGACATTCATTATTATACTTGATGAGATAGCTAAAATTGAAGATATTGTAAATAGGAATGAAGACTTAGGGAGTATCATCGCTGTATTGCAGGATGTTACTCAGAAAATGCTTGGATTTAGGTGCGAAAGTTAAGATCTTTATTACCTCTTAGAATACTACTATGAATAAATTACTTATTGTATGGAGCACTTCAGAAATAGAAGTAGCCAAAAAAATGATACTACTTTATGGCTCAGTCATACTTCCACGTAACTATTGGGATGAAGCACATATTATGATATGGGGACCTTCGGCTAAGCTTTTGGCTGAGAATGTTGAATTACAGAAGATGGTTACTAAAGTGCAAACTACGGGTGTAAAGTTCTCATGTTGTGTAGTCTGTAGTGATGACTATGGGGTGACTGAGAAGTTAGCATCTCTTGGTATAGAGATGACCCACACAGGTGAGAGGCTTACTGAGTCTTTACAGAGTGATTGGAAGGTGTTAACCTTTTAGGATTTATGCTTAAACTGATGCATCATAATAGAAGCTGCAATACCTACATTAAAACTCTTTACCCATTCCATCATTTCGATGGTGACTACTTCATCACACAAGTTCAATACTTCTTGGCTAAGTCCTGAGCCTTCATGTCCCATGAGTAGTACCCATTTATCTGTAACTTTCACTGATGCTAGAGGTGTAGAGTCTTCTGTGACTTCTGCTGCGTAGATGCGGTAGCCATTGTCTTTAAGTGTTTTGATAGTCTCTTTCATGTCTGTGTAAATATGTGTCTTAAGCATGGCAATATGGCCCATGCTTACCCGTAGAGCTCGGCGTGAGTAAGGATGTGGTCCATAACTAGGAAGTAGGTAGGAGTCTATGCCTATGGCTGCAGCACTTCGGGCTATTGCTCCTATGTTTTGTGTAGAACTTATCTCATCTAACATGAGGATGTTTTTACCCAAATCATCGAGGGTAGATTCTGCTGGACGTATGCCATGCATCATAACATTATGGTGTATTTTATGCCCTACAAGGTTTTGCATCTGCTCTTTGCTTGCCACATAAAATGTTGCATCATGCAGTTTTTCCAAGAGTGTTGTATGTGTGTCATAATACTCTTCTGTCGCAAGTATACTACGTACTTCAAGCTTTTCCTCTATGAGCAAATTGACTACTTTTGGGCTATCGGCTACAAAAGAGCCATCTGCTTTGAAAGCATATTCACGGAATTGATGATAAATCTGTAGTTCAGGTGCATGTATATCGTCTATGTGTGTAAAATTCATAGGGTATTGTACTTAAATTTTTTGTTATTTAGTGGGCTACTATGGACTTGTAATATATCGTTTATGTATATTAGATATAATTTAAAATATTATATTACTTAGTGCGGTAATAACTTGAGGAATACACATTGAAAAAAATACTATTTGCATTATTATTTTTGGCAACTTCACTTATGGCGGAACTTACACAGGTATGGGCTACACCAGAGTTTGCAGATAAAAATATCAAGATAATCGATATTCGTACACCAGCAGAATGGAAAGAGACGGGGATAGTCAAAGGTTCCTACACGATTACCTTTTTTGATGAGAGAGGAAATTTTAATGTGAAAAACTTTTTAACACAACTCAACATGGCTGTCAAAAAAGATGAGCAGTTTGCACTTATTTGTAGAGTGGGCTCTCGTACAGGGATGGTTTCAGAGTTTTTATCTGAAAAGTTAGGCTACAAAGTCATCAATCTTAAAGGTGGTATCATGAAAATGATACACGATGGGTATAAAACAGTACCATATAAACAGTAATTTTTACTGAAAAATGTCAAACTTGATTGACATTGACTCAACTTTTTTGATATAATCCTCCTAGATTTAAAAGATAAAATTACGATTTAGGATAGAATAATGTCAAAAAGTTTATATGAAACACTCGGTGTGAGCGAAAATGCCTCTGCTGATGAAATCAAAAAAGCTTATAGAAAACTCGCAAGAAAATATCACCCAGATATCAATAAAGATGAGTCTGCGGTTGATAAGTTTAAAGAGATAAATGCAGCGTATGAGGTACTTTCTGATGAAGAGAAGAAGGCACAGTATGATCAGTTTGGTGATCAGATGTTTGGTGGTCAAAATTTCCATGATTTTGCCCAAGGTCAAGGTGGTGGTGTAGACCTCGATGAGATACTCCGCCAGATGTTTGGTGGAGGAGGCGGTGGCTTCTCCGGTGGTGCTCAAGGAGGCTTTGGCGGTTTTGGTGGCGGTGGCTTCGGCACACCTGATTTGGATGTACATGCACGTATAACTGTTCCATTTATGACTGCTATTCAAGGTGGAAAGTATAGTATTAATGTTGAAGGAAAAAGTTTTGACATTAAAATACCTGCAGGTATAAAATCTGGTGAGACATTACGTGTCAGAGGTAAAGGTAAAACCTATCAAGGACATCAAGGTGATGTATTGATAAAGGTTGATGTGGCAGATTCTCCAGAGTATGAGAGAAAAGGACAAGATCTTTACAAAACATTTGATGTTCCTTTAAAAGAAGCACTCTTTGGCGGTAAGATAGCCATCCAAACACCAGAGAAAGAAGTCTCACTTAAAGTGCCTAAAAATACAAAAAATGGGCAAAAGTTTAGACTCAAAGGTAAAGGTGTACCCGACAGAAAAACAGCAATGAAAGGTGACTTGTATCTTGTCGCTAATGTTGTACTGCCAGATGTAGACAGTTTAGATGAAGAAGTCAAAAAAGTACTAGAAGAAAAACTCTAATTAGTAAAGGATAGATGATGCATAGTTATGACGAACCAGTTTACCTTATCTCTGTAGTGGCAACCATGTTGGACATCCACCCTCAAACCCTTAGACAGTATGAGCGCGAGGGGCTAGTGGAGCCATCACGTACACAAGGACGTATGCGTCTTTATTCTCAACGTGATATCGAACGTATGAAACTCATTTTACGACTTACACGTCAAATGGGTGTAAATCTTGCTGGTGTAGACATTGTCTTACAGCTTAAAGAACAGATAGATACGATGCAAAAAGAGATCGACCAACTGCGTGAAGAACTCTCTAAAGTCAACCATAATGGTTCGGTACATGCAAGTAAAGCATTAGTAACAAAAAGCTCATATGATATTATCATTTTTGAGGATTAGTGACTTTTGAAAATTATGAATTAAAGTAAATTTATGCTATTCTATAAATCTATTGGGGAAATAGAATACAAATGTAGTAGGTTATGAAACAACAAAAATATTATCATTTTCTTCAGAAGCAAATTTTGCTCATGATAGGCTTATCGCTCATACCAGGGCTTGTATATGTCTTTTTTGGATGGGTATTTAATATTCTTATGCCAGCCCTTCTATGGTATATATCTCATATTTATATCACTGTATGGTGTATCTGTCTATAGATATTTTTCTAACCATAAGATGAATGAAGAGCAACTGCGTATGTGGTATACTCATTTGAGTATCTTTATGTATCTCATATTCTCCTCTTGGACTGTTATCTTTGCACTCAATATTCAACACTCTGAATACAATTTACATTACATAGCTATTTTTACCGAATTGGGAGCTGCTGTAGTTGCTTCTACACTTTTAGTTTCAGATAAGAAA
Organism: Campylobacterota bacterium; assembly: GCA_013607775.1. Taxonomy (GTDB): domain Bacteria; phylum Campylobacterota; class Campylobacteria; order Campylobacterales; family Sulfurovaceae; genus Sulfurovum. The sequence continues at coordinate 3,625 of VCAW01000242.1, forward strand.
CTTTTTGTTCCTATACTAGTTACATTGATGTTACCTTTGGTATTGTATTTTTTCCTTATAGGTACATGGTTTGGATATGTGTTATCTGTTTTCTCTCTCATATTTTTAGGTGTACTTCTCTATGCTGCATACAATACCAATCACCTGATACGCACGAACTATTATCAGGCACAGCATGATATGCTGACAGGGCTCTATAATCGTCGTTACTTTATGGAGTATATGGAACCACTTCATCGGAGGCTCTTAGAAAAAAACAAAATTGCCTATATGCTACTTATTGATTTGGACCATTTCAAAACGATTAATGATTCCTTGGGTCATGAGATTGGTGATAAGCTATTGACAGCAGTATCTGAACGTTTGAAAACATACTGTAAAGATAAATATATACTTGCACGTTTGGGTGGAGATGAATTTATTTTGGTAAGTGATGAACTTGATAAAAATAAAGAAACACAGGAAGAAGCCCATAACTTTGCATTACGTTTACTAGATGAGATAAGAAGACCTTACACTATAGATACCCATCATTTACATATTTCTGCGAGTATTGGTTTACATGAGTTGGAAAACTTCTCTTTGGATTCTAGTAATTTTATCAAAGAAGTAGATATCGCTATGTATGAAGCTAAATCTAAAGGAAGAGATGGTGTGATTGTCTTTAACAAAGATTTGTCCGAGAGGGTTGAACGGCATTTGGAGATAGAACAGAGGTTGCATCAAACTCTTAATGGTAACCGACTCAAGGTCTATTATCAACCTCAGTTTGATTGTGACAGTAACATAGTAGGTTGTGAGGCTTTGGTTCGTTGGTTTGATGATGACTTGGGTGTATTATCACCGGATGAATTCATCCCTATAGCAGAAAATACAGGGCTTATTTTAGAGTTAGGTTCATATGTGTTACATGAGACATTTAAAGTATTGCACAGTTGGAATGAAGAAGGACACTATCTACAAAATTTTGCTATCAACATTAGTATTCGTCAGTTGTTGTATGAACCCTTTATAGAAGAGGTGGAAGTATTGATGAAATACTATTTTTCAAAAGAAGACCTCTCTCAAAAAATTATTTTTGAAATTACAGAACATGTTTTTTCTCAAGATATGGATAAAGTAGTTAAGACAATGAAGAGGCTTCAAAAATCAGGTATTACATTTTCCATCGATGACTTTGGTACTGGATACTCCTCTTTGAGTTATCTTCAAGAACTACCCATAGGTGAAGTTAAGATTGATAAAGCTTTTATCGCAGGTATGGGTAGTAATGGTAACAGTGAAAAGATGATTGGTACCATTATCTCCATAGCTAAAAACTTTAACTTGAAAATTGTCTCAGAGGGTGTTGAAGAAGAATCACAGTTTGAAGCTTTACAGGCATACGACTGTGACATCTTCCAAGGATTTTATTTTGATGAAGCCTTGTCGAAAGAGGCTTTTGAACTTAAATATTTTAAGGACTAGGCATTCATTTTACATGCTGTGCAATGAGATGGATAGCCATACCATAACTTGTTGAGTTGTTGTAGCGTGTAAGCACGCGAAAATTCTTTGCTCCAAGCCAAAGGTCATCATGGGTAAGATTACGGTTTTTTAGAAGGTAGGCTCTTGACTCAGTAAAGGGGTGTTTAGGTTTGATACCATGTTTACGTATGGTACTGAGTGGAAGCGTCTTTCTGTGGGATGTCTTAAGACCTTTGTAACGTTTCCCTTTATAACTTGCAGGCACGGCAACCAAAGCACCTTTCTTCCAACCATTTTTATGCATAAATTTTGCGATAGACCCGATGCAGTCTTCCAAATCCCAAGGGTCGGTTAGCCCATCACCATTGAAGTCAGATTTATGTCTTCGTGCTACAGAAGGAACTTGTTGCACACACCCCATAGCACCTGCAAAAGAGCCTTCTAGTTTTGTAATGCTATAGCCTTTCTCTCTGGCAAACAAAAAGAGATGTTTGAGTTCATTTTTGAAAAACTTTTGCATACGGTTTTTATGAAAAGCAAGGGTAGTCAATGCATCGAGGATATTGTAGTCACCTGTGTACTCGCCAAACTTACTCTCCACACCCATAAAACCAACGATATAGTCCATATCAATATCATAGACTTTACTTGCACGTAATAATGTAGGATAATACGCTTTTTTAAATTTTTTGGCTTTGGCTAAACTCTTTTTGTCTAACACATGTGCTTTGTAACGTTCCCACGAGCCATTTGTTGTACCCACTTTATATCTGCCTGTGTAGCGTGCCAGAGTGTCTCTGTCAAGTTTGGCATGTTTGAGTGTATTCGTCATGTAGTCACGTTTGAAGTGGTATTTTTTTACCATCATATTGATAAAAGTATGTACATTTTTTTTGGCTAAATAGTCATACGCTACAGGAGGTCTATCATCATTTGCTAAAAGGTATAACGGTATAAGTAGGAGGAGTAACACTATTTTCATTTTGTACCCCCTAGCACGAGAAGGGCATCACGATAAATAGGTTCATCTATGAATCCATAGTTTTCATCCATAAAGCCATTGATACCTTGTTTTGCATGTACCTCAAATACTTCTTTGATATGTTTTGCTCGTAGATATGCCTCTTCTTCTAATGCAAATACTTCATTGGCAATAGCTACTTGTTTGGGACCCATACAGGCTTTGGATGTAAAGCCCATCATTTTCTCTCTTTCACACCACATTTTAAATGTATCTGTATCGTGATACTCTTGGAACATAAAAGAGATAGGGTGAATGCCAGCTGTTTTTGCATCAACTAGAAACTTGGAGAGAATATAGTCTATGGTAGGGTTGTTTTTTGTGACAATGGACTGTGGTAAGCCAAGAGAAGTGAGCAGGTCGAGTATGCCTATATTGGCAGTTGTAAGACGTTCATCTATACGTAAAGAACTTAGATTTTCAAATACTTCTTTTGTTTCGAGTGATATGTGAAGTTCTTTCTCCTCTGAGAGTAGTGTAAGTGCTTGTGCTATCTCTGTTTGATTTTTTACTTTTGCAACACGTACAGCATCAAAAGCAAAATCATTCAAAAATTTTATCTCCTCAGCGCCTCCATCATCTAAAGGATTAACACGTACAACTATAAAGCTATTTGCGTGTTCCATATGAGAAAGAAACAGTGCAATGTTGTGAAGTGCTTCTTTTTTACGGCTGGGTGCAATGGCATCTTCAAGGTTAAGTGTTATCATATCTGCAGCACTCTCATCCATACGGTTGAGATGTTTAAGTTGTAGGGGGTTAAGCATCATGTTACTACGTTTTCGAGTGTGCGAACAAGGAGGTTTCCGTTTACTTCCAAAAGTATTTGGAAGTGTTTCAAGAGTATTAAATATCATAATGTAATGATATCTAAATTACTCTTTTTAGAGAGAGACTATTTTTTAGGAGACCACTCTACGCCAGGGTAGGCATCTGTATTTTCATGTGGTTTTGGATCACCATTTTTAGGTTTCCATTCCACGCCAGGGTATTTGTCTTTACCTTCTTTGGGTTGCCACTCTACACCAGGATATTTGTCCCGATGTTTATCTAAGTCTGTTTTAGGTTTCCATTCCACTCCTGGATAGGCATCTTTTTTCTTTTCTGCTTTTGGTGTTATTTGTTTTTTTGTTTGATCTTTGTCATTTGCCTGTATGTTCACACTCATTAATAGTATGAATGATAGTGTCAAAAGTAATTTCATTGTGATACTTCCTTAATATATGTATATAGTTCATTATCTATAGATAACACCTGATTCACAAGCATTATTTGTGCTTTTTTGAGGAACGCTATTTTTAAGATAACATTGAGATTTTGGTCCTTGGATGGTATTTGGTTTTACAAATGTCCATGCAACACAAGGGGTATCATCTTGACATTCCCTTTGACAGGCAACAGCATCACTAAGATTTTCTAATCTATTATAGTCACTTCCCATTCTATCGGTATTTCTTTCTATTTCTCCTACCTGAACTTGATTGTCTCTGTAAATTTTAAGGTTGTACTTTATTGCTTTTTTACCCATTGGATTTTTTACAGTAAACTTAACCTTTCTATTAGCATCTACCATGTTGGTATCTGCCTCAAAACCACCTCTTGCTGATGCACTACCAGAGACACCCGTATAACTGTATGATCCTGCAGCATTACCAGAAGCACTTGAAGTTTGTTTTGCTTCTACTTCAAATTGTCCTTCATGTGTTCCCTTACCATACTTACTTTCAAAAAGTGTTTTATTAAAACCACCAACACCTGTTTTTGCTGTATTTTAAATTTAGGATTTGGTTTTTTCCCTTTCTTACTGGACATTTGTAAAGTAAATTTATATGTACCTGGACTCATGCTGACTTCAAGAGTATCTTTTTTATTCCCCTTGACTGTTCTGTTATTCTTTTCAGCGATTACTTCTGCAGATAATCCACTTGGTATAAGTGCCGCTAAAATTATTGATGTGGTTAGTAAAACTTTTTTTTCATTTTCCATCCTTTATTTATGAAATGTAAAAAAGTATAACATCCAAATATCACATAACCGTTCTGTCTGTGTGTGTTATAATATATTATGCAAAGAAAAATACAAAATATACATTACAAAGATCTTTTTCTATATGGATTTTACGGAAGTTACATAGCTATAACATCTTTAGCAACGATAATAGATTTTTTTATTCCAAATTATTTTGATGCAGTAGTTGACTTGATATCAGTTTTTATAACAGTGCTTGCCTTTAAATATTATCTAAAAACAAGAGATAGAGTGTTGGCATCAATTATTCTGTTTTGGATAGCAGTATTGTGATTTTTATGTTTGTAATACATAACAATTTTGATATAAGCATTATATTTACTCTGCTCATACCTATAGTAGCATTTATTTTACTTCCTACTAAAAAAATGATAGTACATGTAGGTATTTATTTTGTCTTACTTGCAGGTATTTTTATCTATGGTTATAGTATTTATGAAACACATTCTTTACTGTATAGTATGCAAAATATGAGTGCCTATGTGATAGCTTTGCTTTTTGTAATAGCCTTTGGTACATTTTATCATATTGCGATAGAACGTTCCTATAAAGAACTTGAATATGCCAATTATCAAAAAACTTTTTTACTTAAAGAAATACACCATAGGGTTAAAAATAATTTGAATTTGATTGCTTCTATTTTAGGGATACAAGGCCTAGAAAGTAGCTCTTCAGAGATACATGAACTCATAGAACAAAATAAGTTACGGCTCGAATCTATTGCTTTGGCGCATGAAATGTTGTATAAACAAGATAATTTAGCAAATATTGATTTAAAATCGTATATTGAAAAATTGACAGCACATATATTGAAAACCAATGAAGGTACAGAAAACATTAAAGTCCATATAGAGATGATTTCTTTAAAGCTTCCTATAGAAAATATGATACAGTTTGGGATTATGATTAATGAATTGATGATTAATTCTATTATTGGGCTAGTCGGTTAACTCCTCCTCTGTTATAATATGGTCTGAATTCATCAAATAACAAGAAACAAGACAAAGTTTTAATTGCTGGCAAAGATTATCCACAAACATATAGAGAATTTGTTGA
>VCAW01000243.1 GCA_013607775.1 Campylobacterota bacterium
CAGACAAGCTAGACTTCGCAAACAATGCAGGAAGAGAAGTGATGCAAGCGAGTGTCTCTACTGCCATCTACGGAGGAGACTTCAAGGATAACGTCATAGCAGCCGTAGGAGATGCAGTGGCTGGCTCCTGCCTTTGAGTATGTAGGACATACACTTACTAGTGATAAAAACGGTGGATTAGGTTTAGACCAAAATGCCCTAAGCACCCAAGCCCTCATCACCACAAGTCATGCACTTGTAGGTGGAACCATAGCAGAGCTAAGTGGTGGAGAGTTTAGCTCAGGAGCTGTGGCTAGTGCTGTGGGGCATGTGGTTGGGGAGTTTGTAGGTAATACCTTATATGCTGATTATCAAAATGGAGATATAACATTAGATGAGCTACAAAATACAACTCTAGCACTCTCTAGTGCGGTAGGTGGTGCGACAGTATTGCTAACGCAAGAAGGAGTAACAGCTGAAGAACTTAATCGTGCTACTGCTATGGCAGAAAGTGTCACAAAAAATAACTTCTTACCATTATTGGTATTAGCTGCCGAAGCAGGAGTTTCAGCAGAAATGTTATCTGCACTAGGTGTAGGTACAGTTGCTTTACTTGTTCAAAGTGGTGGATTTAGTCAACAAAGTTTAGCAGATGCGTATAATGCTTTACCGGGAAATGATACAGTAGCTATGGTAACCTCTGAAGGTATAGAGATACTAGATAAACCTAAACCAGATGCTGTTATTGGTGGGGGGATACAAGGTTCAGTTGATGATATAAAAAATCGTGTTACAATTATTCCTGGTACAAATGAAAATGATAGTCCTACCATAGGAGGAGGTATCACTGGTGAGCTAGAACGCCCAGATGTAGGTGGCATTGCTACACAGCCACAAGAAAGAGCTACGGTTGGTGGTGTGCAAGGTGAGTTGCAGACTGGTGGGGTTTATGTGGCTGGGGATGTTGTTACTGGACCAAATGGTGGAAAAGGTAGAGTAACAGAGTTTACTACTCCTAGTGGAGAGCCTATTATCCGAAGAGATAGTGGAGGACATTACTACACTGACCCAGTAACAAATAGACAGGTTTTTGTGAATTCTCCTAGTGAACATGGAAACAGTGCAAGCAGCACCAACGCTCAGCATGGGTATCATATTGTTGATACTGATACAGGCAACAGAGTCAAGCCAGGTGTCAGCGGGCAACCCCTAAGAGGCGATGGCACTTCCCCAAGGGCGCAGACACAAGTTGATAGGCTGAATGAACCATTTGAAAGAGAAAGATATACCCATGAGGTAGTCAATACTGTTCCAAGTGGCACGAATGCGAGAAGAGACATTCTGGAGTGGGAAAGAAACGAAGCTACTAGACTAAGAAATACAGGAGAAATAGACCCTGAAATACATCAAAGACCATAAAAGGAAGTTAATATGTTGAGCAAAAAAGAGATATTTGGGAAGTTTATTATTAAAGCATTGAGAGACGTAGCATTAAGACAAATAGAGCAGTATATAAAAGGTTTTGATAAAACACCAGAACATGAATGGTACCAAAACAAAATGAAAGAGCTTAATTTTACCCAAGAGCAAAAAGAGCTAATGATGGATTTGGTAGGCAGCAGTATCGATGGTGCCATAGGAGCATGCTTGCATGCTCTCAGGAAAGGAAAATACTCAGCAATCAAAAAAGAGAAAGATATAGATATGTATCAGATTATTCCAGAGGAGACTGTGTATGAAATCTTTGGGGATGAAAATGATGTTATTACTTATAGAGAGTGGAAAAAAGAGTATAGCCAATATCCATTTAGTTATAGCCGACCGTAATTGTCTGTCCTGTCCCACAGTCCCAGTGGATAATCCCTCTAAAAAATAGCATATAGGTGCCCTGTCCCAGCGTCCCAATGGATAACGCCTCTAAAAAAAGGCTAACTTTTCAAGAAATTTTAATCATTTTTTCAAAGATTGTAAAAAATTCTTTCCAACAACCTCATGTAATTGCGGT
>VCAW01000244.1 GCA_013607775.1 Campylobacterota bacterium
AATGCTAAAAAAGCAATGAAATAACCAAAACCATTCTTCCACTCACTCTCATTTATGCTACAATCTCAGATGCTTGTTTGAGGGTTGGAAAAGTGGAAGGCAAAAAGTGAAACGGGTGGAAGAATAAAGTGAAATTTCCAACAAAGACATAATCATCTTTAATCCCAGTAAGCAACCTTAGTTTTTTTAGTGCAGTTTTGACCTGTGGAAGCATATCAATGATTCTCACTCTTTTTGATTTTGTTACATCTTCTATGCCGTCACGTATGCGTGTGGCTATTCTGATTGTATTAGAGTCAAAATCAATGTCATTCCATCTTAATGCAATAAGTTCACTACCTCTTAAGCCTGCAAAGAAATTAAACATAAGTATATTTCTAAATTGACCTTGGCTCTTTTGTAGTAAGAGTTTCATATCTTCTTTACTGAAAACATGCACCTCTTTATATACCTTTTTGGGAGGTTTTACAAATTTTAGAGGGTTTTTAGTTATAATCTCATCATAGTGAGCCATTTCTAAAATGAGATTGAAGATTGACCTATAGTTCCTAACTGTTTTAGGTGCAAGTCCACAATCATTTTGCCACTTTGTCACATGCGAGGCTTTTATTTCAGCGAGTTTCATATCCCCAAAAGTCTTGCATAACCTATTAAATCTTTGCGTTTCTTCTTTTTGTGTGAAGGCATTACGATTATTTTTTGTAATCTCTAAAACAATCAAGCCATACTCTTTAAAAGTAGGTGACTCTTTTTGTGCTGCACCAAATTTATGCTCATATAATTTAAAGAACTCGGTATCTATATGTCTTTTATACCATGCCAATAGACGCTTATCTGCTTTTTTACCAGTTGTTAGTCTATGTCTTTTACCATCTACTGTACCATCAAGTATGATGATATTGTAGTTATTTACTGTTACTTTAGCCACGTTAGTTTCCTTCCGTTAGCTGTTGGCATTTTCATTATACTAGCTTTCTCTTTACTCTATGAATAACAGATATATGGATATACCAACCTTTACCAATCTTTTTAAAGTTATCAGGATTGATATTATTAATTTCATCAAATATCATGCAATCCCCCTATGTTTTTCCAATGTAATAGTTATCATTCTTCATATAGATTAGCTCTTCACCCTCAAATATCTCTACAATCTTGTTAAGGTCATCTACTGGGCTAAATACTCTTAATCGTCCATCTTTGCGAAGCTTTGTTAATGCTCTTAATGAATATCTATGATGTAGTAATCTGTAGAGGTAGAGAGGGGCAAGTGTTCGGCTACTGCTAAAACGTGTAATACGATGATGTGAGTACCAGCATTGAGGTATCTATCTTTTTTACTTAGCTTGTCACTCTTAGACTTTGGAAGTGTTTTGTTAATGTACTTCATTACATAAGCAACAGCATTACGTAAGTTACTTTGTATGTCGTTACCCTTTTGAGGGAATAATCTTCTAAATGCAGAGATTACACGCTTTATGCTTTCTTTAGGTACATAGTAAAGTATATGTGTATGTGGTGTACCACTTTGGTGTGGCTCATTGACTCTAAAATACATACGGTTATCTTTTTCAATGTCACGTAAGGCTCTATCATTCCTAAGACGTGCAAAGCGTTTAGTAAGTGCTTTAACAGCTTCCCTTGGTGGAGTACCATCAAACTTAGGATTAATGATTAATTTTTTATTACGCAGCATAAAAGGGTGATACTCACTAGGGAGTGTAATAGTCATAAAGATTGGTACAAGCCCTTTACGTTCTGCTTCACCAGCAAGTGTGTTTACTCTGTTCTGTACTTCAGAGTAATATCTGTGTGGAGAGTGGTTAGCAGATATAACTAAATCTCTAAGAGGTATCATATTGCTAGTTTGTTTGTCATACAAGACAAAGAGATAAAATACAAAACCTTATAAAATGTTCTATATAGGAGATTTTATTTATTGAAGAATTACTAGTGAACCTAATACTTTGTTTTAAAACCTTATAAAATATACTTCTCAACTTTCGCACATAAATTCCACTAAATCCACGAACTTAAGTTTAGTATTAAAGCCCATAAATAGGCACTTTTGAGTATAATTTTGTTACCACAACATCATTATAAAGGGCTTATTTTATGGAACTTGCAAATTATATCAAT
>VCAW01000245.1 GCA_013607775.1 Campylobacterota bacterium
GATTCATCTACCTCTCAATAATGTTTTTTGATATATTTGATATAAAGTGCGATTTTTTCATCTCTCTTACTCCCATTTGTCGCGGGTGATTTTTTGGTTGAAGATGATGCTTTTTTAGTTGTCGTTGCTTTTGTTGTGGTTTTTTTCGTTGTCTCTGTTTCCGTACCTACTTTTTTAAGCACCGTTTTTTTTGCAGGCGATTTTTTCGTCGTTTCTTTTTTTACACTAGGTTTTTTTGCAACAGGTTTTTTAGTGGCTGTAGTCGTTTTAGTTTCTACAGCTTTTGTTGTTTTTTTAGTAGTGGTTTTTTTACTTGCTGTAGCTTTCTTAGCTGTGGTGGTACTTTTACTTGCGTCACTCTTTTTCACAGCAGCTTTTTTGGTAGGAGCTTTTTTTGTACTTGATGCTGAAGTGGAAGTTTTTTTAGTTGTAGTAGATTTTTTTGTCGCAGTTGTTTTTTTTGTTTCAGTCGTCTTTGCTGTAGTTTTTTTCGTTACAGGTTTTTTAGGAGTTGATTTTTTGGTACTTGTTGATTTTTTAGCAGGAGCTTTCTTTTTCACAGCTTTTTTTACAGGAGGATTTGCTGTACCTCTTGCAAATTCTATATCATCCTCTGGAGTCCATATCTTTTTGATACTGTTTTTAATGTCATCAATCACCAATGCTTCTGCACTCTTCTGCGGTGCTTTACGTTTGATAACCTCTTTATAGAGTACTTCTTTTTCCGGAGGTGTTCCAATACTTAATACTTTCCCGACGAGCTTTTTAAGTGTTTCTGTGATTGCCATGCTATCTCCTTTTAAAATATTATAGCGTAACTTCTAGTACTCTTTTATTGCATCATTTATTTGGATATATGCCATAAGAGGTGTAGTCTCAAAATATGGTATATCATATTTTTTTGCAAACTCTTTTGTCATCTTTTGTACCTTAAGCAGGTTGAACCTTGGTGCTTTAGGGAAAAGATGGTGTTCTATCTGTGTATTGAGACCACCATAGAACCAGTGTATAATCTTCCCTCCTGTTAAAGAACGGCTGCCTCTCATTTGTAGTTCCATCCATGAGAAGTTTTTTGCTTCTTCTTCATTGAATGTTTCACAGCCTAGGTGATTGGTAATAAATCCAAAAGAGAGCCAAGGTGAAAGTGTAAAGTTTACAGTGAGTGCAACAATCAGTGTATTGACTGCACCAATTTGATAAATAAGTGTTCCCCATATAAGTGGCCAATGCATCAGCATAAGTGCAAACTCACCCCATAGTTTACGTTTAATCACAAAACTATATGATTGGGCAATAAATGCAGGAAACATAAAGAACTGTGCTCCCCAGAAAATTACATGTTTATATTTTTTTAAAAAAGGACTATTCCCTTTGTCGTTATGGGTAAAGGCACCATCTAGCGCACGGATGTCTTCATCTTTTTCTATGATATTACAGTAGGTGTGGTGATTGACATTATGTTTGTAGTCCCACCATGATGATGAGTTAGAGAGTATAAATGCAGAGAAAGGATAACTAAGTTTTTTAGAAAGGGCTTTATTTTTGAAGTACTGTGTATGTAAAACATCATGAGAGACAAAAACGGAACGTGTCATAATGAGTGTTATAAATAGCCCCAAAAGGATAGGGTTCCATAAGGGAGCAGTACTAAGTGCAACTATCATAGAAGCAATGACAGCAATCATTTCAATACTTCCTCGTAAAGGTACACGATCTAGTAGTCCAGCTTTACGCACTTGGGACTTTAATTCATCAAATCGGTCTGGATATTTTATAGTTTGTGACATGTTTCTCTCTTTGTCTATGATTCATTTATTTTATTATAACTATTATTAGATTAATATTTTCTCGTTTAGGAAATATCTATAGAAAAATTATGTTACACTATACATAGATAATAAAAGTTAAGCCTCTCTAATTCCCTAAATTAAAGGTATTCAATACATTGGTTCGCATCGCTATTATGTTCACTTATCTTATGTATGGGAACTGTAAATGCTACTGAGAAAACTGTTGAAAAATTGATTGTAAGTAGTAGTAAAGATAAGAGCGTAGCAGAAGAAAGTCTCTTAAAATTAAAAGTATATTTACTTGAAAATGTTTCAACACGTAAGTTGCAGGATAAGTATCCACTAGATGTAAAAATGGAACATTTTTCACAGTATGATGCAGTCGTCATATCTCCTCCTATAATTCATTACAACCAAATCCCTAGGGATTTGGTTGTAAAAAGTTTGTGCTACTTTATAGATGCTTGTTGTAAGCACTTAAACAATTCACAGTCAATGACACTGAATGAACAATCTGTTTTCTCCTTGTTACTTGATAACCTAAGTAAGCCTATTGAATTTAGGTCAGATTAACTCACCTATGAAACGCTGGCTGGAAGTTTGATTCTTTATGAACTTACCACCCTATAGAGTTAGGAGGCTGTGAGCAAACCTAAAAACGAA
>VCAW01000246.1 GCA_013607775.1 Campylobacterota bacterium
AATTAAACCTTTGTCTTGGTTCATGTTAGTTGCTGAATTCCTACCCTCTTATCACAGAGGCGGAGTTAACCGACTAGCCCACCATCATGATTGTCACCAGTCTCAAAATCTAGGTATTTAACCGTGGGTGATTTTGCACCTGTATCATGGTTCAAATCTACAGAAGTGTTTTCTATAAGTAACTGTGTAGTAGAGAGATTGTTTTCAAAGAGAGAAGTTTCGTTGATATTGGAGAGTGTAGAGATCACCTCTTTTACCTGTTCATCCTTCAACCATGAGCCGTTGATCCGTCTAATAGCAGAAGTGAGTCTATCAGTCAGTAGCACTTCTTTAAAACTTGTTCGCCCCAAAAGTGCTTTGTCTGTTCTGTATTTATTGTCACTGTCATCAATGACATGGATATCCCACTTAAGTGCATACAACTCTTCTAAGAACTTCTCTTCAACATATTTTGCTTCTCTGATCCAATTACTCATCTTTGACCTTTTTACCCATATCTCTACAATATAGGTAATCTTTTAATTTTTTTACCCATATAATGATCATATGAGTCATTTTTCCCTCTTTTTACTCCACTGCACCATTTTGAAGCAGATAAAAAAGTTTGTTATTGACAAAGTAGACTTCACGCCCTACCTTAATGCTTTCTAGTATGCCAAGCTTTTCGATGGCACGCAAATGGGTAGTCGCTGTTTTTCGTGTAATCCCAAGTTCTTCTACAAGAAAGTTTATTTTGGTGTAGGGGTGCTTAAAGAGAAGTTCCAGCAGATCTTTACTATAGATCTTTGGTATCTCTTCTCGCAATAGTTTCTTGTATTCTTGCATCAAGCGTGTAATTCCCTCAATTATCTTAACACTTTGCATAGATGTTTTTTCTACACCATCAAGCATATACATGATCCACTCTTCCCAAGCATTGTCAGTACGCACTTCATTGAGTAGACGATAGTAGTCTGCCTTGTTTTTAATGATGTAGGAACTCAAATACAATACAGGCAGATCAAGTAGCCCCTGTAGCATCAGGTAAAGAATATTGATAATCCTGCCTGTTCTGCCATTTCCATCATAAAATGGGTGGATCGATTCAAACTGATAATGTATGAGTGCCATCTTTACCAGAGGGTCATACTCATCCATTTCTGGATCATTGATATACTTTTCCAGATTATCCATGAGTCTTTGAATGTCTTCATGGTTTTGAGGAGGCATATAGACAACCTCTCCCGTTTTATCATTTTTCAGCATCGTACCGCTTTGTGTTCTTATGCCTGCATTGTTATCTTCAAGTACCTGCTGTATCTCTACAATATCTCTTTTGAGCAGCAGTTTATGCTTTGTAACCAGATCAAACCCCTGATAGAGTGCTTCACGGTAACGCTGTACTTCTTTAGCTGCCTGAGAGACATTAGCAGCGTGAATACTCGCACGGTAGAGTTCATCATGGGTGGTTACGATGTTTTCTATCTCGGAGCTGTCTTTTGCTTCCTGCAAAGTAAGTGCATTGATGAGAATGGTTTGGTTAGGTATGGAGCGTGCCGCTCCCTTGAGCTCTGCCAATGCTCTGTTGGCACTGACTATTTTTTTGAGTACCTTTTTTGTTTCAAGGTCTTGGTCTACGGGTAGTGGTGCAGGAATGCACTCTTGGGTCATATTCATAAATCAACCTCTGTTAATATAGGTAACTTTCTAAATATTTTACCCAAATAATTATAATATAGGTAATTTTTTTAGTTTTTTACCACTATTTTAAAGTATCATTTTCTAAAAATAAATTTTATTGATCAAATAATCTTGACTGAATATTTGAATTGCCTCTTGTGAGGCTTGAGATATACCTAGTTCTTTAACTTTAATTAAATCAAGAAGAGGCAATGTAAAATTCACAATATAAGACTTTTCTTCTTGTGTACGATTAAGTGAAATTGTATGTGCCCTATCATCGCTTTTTGGCTTACGTTTACGCATATACTTATTCGTAACAATATAAAGATCTTCTTTACCTTGCCACAATATTTCACCTCTTTCTACTTCTCTAAACGGTAACTTATCTTTATACATACTCACAGAAACTTTTGACAACTTATCAAGAATTTCATTTAAAGCTTCACCATTACTAACTACAAGCCCCCATAACATTCCATACCTCTGTAAGACTTCATCCATATCTTGGATATTTAATGCTGTCAATACTTTATTAAGTTCAAAATTTATACTCTCTTTATCTGCACCCATAAATACCCATCTGTACTTTGCATGAACCAATATTGCAGAGAGTAGCAGCCTCATATATTTTATATCATTAGATAATTCTATTGAAAACAGCCAGGCTAACATTGTTGCACTTAGTTCTGCTGATTGTAAATCTTCTACTCTGCTATCTTCTTGAATAAGCTTCAGTTCTAGATATCCTTTTCTTTCATCAACTTCACAAGAAAAGAAAAACTCTGTCCAAAGTGTATATGTAGCATCAAAATACTCATCATTACTAATCCAATCATTATCATATCCAAGGCGTAAGATAATTGATGCAACCTTTAAATCATCAAATAAAACATGTAAGAGCCACTTGCAGATTACCAAAAACAACCCACAATTTAAGCTAAATTAACTCAACTTTCGCACATAAATTCCACTAAATCCACGAACTTAAGTTGAGTATTAAAGCCCATAAATAGGCACTTTTGAGTATAATTTTGTTACCACAACATCATTATAAAGGGCTTATTTTATGGAACTTGCAAATTATATCAATTATGCTATGAAGAGCTTATTAAAGAATCCGATTTTAGAAGTTCTTCAAGAGATTAAAATCACAAGACTACTTAAACAAAGTAACTTCGTAAAAAG
>VCAW01000247.1 GCA_013607775.1 Campylobacterota bacterium
AATCGTAGATTATCAAAACACAGAGGTCTTGTATTTAGAAGACTTCTAGAGCAAGCCGTTTCAACGGCTCCTGTAACTGAGAAAAATGTTACTTATGGTTATAAATGGAACAAGGAGGAGTTAACCGACTAGCCCACTTATCTATTTAATGATGATATGATTAAAAAATACAATATATGAATTGTCAAGGGTGACTTTTACCGTTCAGGAGACAAAGCTCATGACAATGTGAATGAGAGTTTGAAGTATTTGGATGTGATTTCTAAAATTCCTTTAAAAAAAGGAAAATAGTATTTCTTTCCATTGGGAAATAAGAGAAGATTCTACTATAGTAAAGGTAACTACATATTGGAGAAAAAATGACAAGAAGTAAAAAAGTAATTTGTGGGTCTTTATTTGTATCTAGTATGTTATTTGGTGGTGGGGATATAGAAATGTCTTCAGCAGAAACAACTATGGAAGAGACGAGTGCTTGGGCTTTTGAGCTTGAACCATATTTGATGATTACCAATATTGATGGTAATGCAAAGTTTGGTAGGCTTCCTACCACGAGTCTTAATGTAGACTTTAGTACGATATTGGATAACCTTGATATGGCAGGTATGGTGCATGCTGAAGCGCATCATAAGAGTGGATGGGGGACTTTGGATGGATTGTGGGTTTATGGATCTTTCTAGTGATATTGCTCCGATAGATCAGATTAGTTCTGCACGCGTGCGTCAAGGGGTTCTTGAAGTGATGGGTTTATATAAAAAACCACTTGAAAACGGTTCTATTGAATATCTTGCAGGTATACGCTGGTGGGATAATGACTATGATATTGGATATAACTTACCTAACTTGGGTCAATCTGGAAAAATAAGTAAAAATGTGGATTGGATAGATGTTGTGGTTGGTGCACGTTATACCTGCATAGTAGATGAAAACTGGAAGCTAAGAGTTCATGGAGACATTGGTGCAGGTGGTGCAGACTTTACTGCTTCTACTACTGCAGGTTTTGTCTATACTGTGAATGACTTGATAGACGTTGACGTTAAATACAAGGCAACATGGGTAGACTATACAGAAGGTACGGGAGGACAACGTGATTATTTTGTATATGATACGGTAACCCATGGTCTTGTTGTTGGTGTAAACTTTAAATTTTAAAAGGAATATAATGAAAAAAAGATGTATAAAATTGGTAATTATCGCTGGACTTATGGGTGGACAGTCTCTCTTTGTAACAGATGCAGCAGAGGCAGCTAAGAAATTGGCAAACCCTATTGCAAACATGATTTCATTGCCAATACAAGTAAATTATCAACAGAATTTAGGACTTGATGATAAAGGTGACAAATGGCTTACAAATGTACAGCCTGTTATTCCTTTTGAAGTGAGTGAAGATTGGAATGTTATCTCTCGTACTATCATACCTTTGGTTTCTCAAGATGATGGAGTGAGTACAACAAATGCCGTTGGGGATATAGTTTAGAGTGCTTGGTTGTCACCTAAAACACCAACTGACAGTGGATGGATATGGGGTGCAGGTGCTGCATTGTTGATACCTACAAATTCAGACGTGAGTGCAGAGAAGTGGGCAGTTGGACCAACATTTGTAGCTTTAAAACAAGATGGACCATGGACATATGGAGGTCTTACAAATCACTTATGGTCATTTGCGGGAGACGATATAAAAAATGTAAATGGCACAGTACTTAATACTGTAAATCAGACATTTGTACAGCCATTTTTAACGTATATTACACCTCAAGCAGTCACATTTGCAGTAAATACAGAAACAACATATGACTGGGAACGAGAACAGTGGACAGTACCACTCAATTTCACAGTGACAAAAGTAACAAAAATAGGAAGTCAACTTATCTCGCATGGTGGAGGTGTCACATATTGGGCAGAAGCACCTGACAATGGCCCAGAGGGTTGGGGAGCTAGATTTCTCCTAACGTTCATCTTTCCAAAATAGTAGAGCTATTCACATAAAGTTCATCTTGGAGTGTTAAAATAGGTATAATAACACTATAAGTGAGGAAAGCCTATGGCAATAAGCATTTTACTTCTTGAAGATGATATACAACTCAGTGATACAGTAAAGCAGTTTTTAGAGCTTAAGGGCTATGACGTGTATGCTGCTTATGATGGCATTCAGGCAGAAGAGATAGCTTATGAGAAGCATATAGACTTAATGTTGCTTGATGTAAAGGTACCAAATATCAGTGGGTTTGACTTCTTGAAACAGTTACGAAGTGAAGGTAAGGAGACACCTGCTATTTTTATCACCTCTTTGAACAGTGTGGAAGATGTTGAGAAGGGCTTTGATTTGGGTTGTGATGACTATATACGTAAGCCTTTTGCCTTGAAAGAGCTTTCTGTACGTGTTGACTCTCTACTTAAACGTACGTATGGTGGGCATGATGAGAAGATAAAAGTTGACGATGATTTGTATTTTGATATGAAAGAATTTACGCTTATGCGTGGTGAAGAGAAGATTCCACTTAAAACTAAGGAGTTGAAACTTCTTTCTCTTTTTTTACAGCATAGTGATGCGCTTTTAGACTACGAGACCATCAACGAAGCATTATGGGAATATGATGAAGAGCCGAGCAATGGTTCTTTACGTACCTACATCAAAAGAGTCCGTTCAGCCATAGGTAAAGAGAAGATAGAAACCATTAAAAATGTAGGGTATCGCTTTGTTAAGTAGTGAAAGAAGAAGTCTAGTACGCTTTTTAGTTATCTATTTGGCTTCTACACTGCTGCTTTTTTCTTTAGCCTCTTGGATATTTTACAGTGCAACCAAACACCATTTATTAGACAAACAGAGAGAGTCTTTAAAATATGAAGCAGAAAGTATCAAGTCTGCACTGCGTCATCTCCATCAATCCAATACAATACCTTTACCATACCCTTACCATTCTAGCATCTCTTCTGCGATATTTGATTTGGATAGAGAGTATATCTTTGGTACTTTCCCAAAGCCCATTACTTTAGAGGGGCAAAGAGAGAGTGATACTATCTATTATGAGAGTAAGATTGAACCCTATTATTTGGGAGCAGCATATTTACTTACTGTAAAGAAAATAGATTTTGTACCGATTGAAAACCTTAGAAAAAATATTTTTCTTTTTATGTTTGCAGCAGGGGTATTCTTTTCAGTATTGGGGTATTTCTTAGGAAAACTGTTTGTGGCACCAATGCGTGACTCTATTACCCGAATGAACCACTTTATACAAGACACAACCCATGAACTCAATACACCCATCAGTACCATACTGACCAATATTGAGATGATAGAGACATTTGGTAATCATGAAGAGAACAATGCAGAATTCAAACGTATAGAGATAGCATCAAAAACATTGAGCCGCATCTATGATGATTTGACCTATCTTAATTTAAACCATCACTATCATAGACACATCATCTCTGCAGATATGTCTGCGCTGGTACAGGAACGTGTGGTCTATTTTACAGGGATGATTGAGGCTAAAAACCTTAATCTTGTGCTGGAACTCGAAGAAGATGTTATCTTGGAGATGGATAAAAATGATGCCTTGCGTCTGATAGACAATCTTATCTCAAATGCTATCAAATATAACAAACATCAAGGTGTCTTGCATATTGTATTGACCCAAAGTCTGTTTGCTGTTAGAGATACGGGGATTGGTATTTCAAAAAAAGATTTGGGTGGGATTTTACAGCGTTTTCAACGTGCTAACAAAAGTGAGGGTGGTTTTGGGATAGGGCTTGACATCGTAAGTCAGGTTGTAAAAAGTTATGCGTATACCTTGAAAATAAACTCAATACTACATGTAGGAACGGAGGTAAGTGTCACATGGGAAAAATAGTTATAATTTTTGCAATACTGACTGCTACCATCTTCGCAGAGACTGAAGGTTCAGACAGTTTAGAAAAAAACTGTCTAGCATGTCATAAAAAACAACAGATTCCAAGTGCGCTTATCTATAGACGGTATTTGATGAAGTACAGTACCAGTGCACAGATAGAAGAAGCCATTTTTCGTTATTTAAAAGACCCTAAAAAAGAAAACTCTATTATGCCACCACAGTTTTTTCTAAAGTTTCCTATGAGAGAAAAAATGGAATTAGATGATGCAACTTTAAAGCATAATATTAAATCTTATTTGAAAAAGTTTGATGTGAAGCAGTATCTTATAGTAGATAAATAGTTCACATTACGTTCATATTGACTTGATAACATGCCCTTATATATAATAAGCCGTTTTATAAAAGATAACTGAAACCGCAGAAAAAAGTGAGATAAACATAGGAATTTCGTTTCCTTTTTGAAGTACTCTGATTGAAGAGTACTTTGAAGATGAAATATTCATCTAAAACAATAATAGAAGTATTGGCTTGTTTGTGTGCCAATATGAGAGATTGTTGTAAGTTCTTTAACAATTTATTGTCAATGACATTAAAAATACAAAGGGAGTATTGATTTG
>VCAW01000248.1 GCA_013607775.1 Campylobacterota bacterium
CTATAAATTTTGTTATATTAATAGAGATATTAGCACCTATTGCTTAAAATTTTTAGACTTAATCCACTTCTTTTCAAATTTTCACTATAATCTCATAAGCAATCCACATTTAGGTAAACCTCATGATAGACTTAAAATACCTCCAAAATAACTTCGAAGAAGCATCAGCTAAACTTCAAAAAAAAGGTGTAGAGACAGCTACACTTGAAAAACTTCAAATCCTTTTTACATCACTGAAAGTTGCTAATGCAACATTAGAGTCTATGAAGGCAGAACAAAATAGTATGTCTAAACTTTTTGGACAGTACAAAAGAGAAGGTAAAGATATCTCTGAGCTTAAAGCCAAAGTAGATGCTAACAAAGAAGCGATGGTTCCCGTACAGGAAAAAGCACGTGAGGCTGAAGAAGCTCTGTATGCTGTAGCATTGGCTATTCCTAACTTTCCTGATGATTCTGTACCTGAAGGTCTAGATGAAGAGGATAATGTAGAACTTCGCAGGGTACTTGAACCTAGAAGTTTTGACTTTAAACCCAAAGAACATTGGGAACTCTCTGAGATTAATGGATGGATAGACTTTGAACGTGGGGTAAAGTTGGCTAAGTCTCGTTTTGCCATACTCAAAGGTGAAGCATCTAGACTTGAACGTGCATTGATTAACTTCTTCCTTGATACGAATAGAGAAAAAGCTTTTGTAGAGTACTCTGTACCCTTTATAAACAATGCTACCATGCTACAAGGAACAGGACAGTTGCCTAAGTTTGGCGATGACCTATTTAAGATAGAAGATGAAGACCTATATCTCATCCCTACAGCAGAAGTTCCACTTACCAATATGTACAATGATGAGATACTTGCAGAAAAAGAGTTGCCACTACTCATGACAGGTTACACGCCATGTTTTAGAAAAGAGGCAGGTTCAGCTGGGCGTGATACACGTGGTATCATCCGTCAGCATCAGTTTAACAAAGTAGAGATGGTAGCCATCGCCCATCCAGATAAATCGGATGAAGTGTTTAACCTTATGGTGCAAAATGCTTCAGATATACTCACAGCACTTGGTTTACCACATAGAGTTGTTGAACTTTGTGGTGGAGACTTAGGTTTCTCTGCCGCTAGGACTATCGACCTTGAAGTATGGCTTCCTGGGCAAAATCAATATCGTGAAATATCTTCTATCTCAAATACTAGAGATTTCCAAGCAAGACGTGCCAAAATACGTTTTAAAGATGGAAAGAAGAATCGGTTGGTTCATACATTAAATGGTTCTGCGTTGGCAGTAGGTAGAACGATTGTGGCGATTATGGAAAACTATCAAAATGAAGATGGGACGATTGAGATTCCTGAGGTTTTGAAGAAATATATATGAGAAGCGTAAGCAAACGACAACTGCTTGTCGTTTGTAGCTTCGGAACCGAAATGGTCGGAGCAAAGCGTAGCCATGTAGGCTTGAACCGATTCTACACTGTTTTAGAAGTATCACTATACCGTGACTTCAATTTCCCTTCCATACTCAAATAACTGTTTAAAGCACCGATGTAGGCTCTTGCAGAGGCTAACATGGTGTCTATGTTAAGCCCATGTCCTATGATGGCTGGTTCACCGTTAAAGGAGACTTTCACGGTGACGGAGGCTAAGGCATCTTTCCCTTCACTTACAGACTTTACTTTATAGTCTTCCAATTTTCCATTGTACCTTGAGATGCGGTCTATAGTTTTAAAGACAGCATCAATAGTGCCTTCACCTATGCCTGCTTCGATGATTTCATTGTCATCTTTTTTTATCTTTACTGCGGCACTTGGTACACCGTTGGAGCAGTCCATTAACTGTAAAGAGATCAACTCATAGATTTGTGTGGCTTTTGTCATTTCGTTGGTGACTAAGGCACGTAAATCATCATCATAAATATCTTTTTTTCTGTCTGCTAAGATTTTGAAACGCTCAAATGAGGCATTTAAGGCTTCATCATCTAAAGTAAAGCCCAATTTTGACAATTTGTCTTTAAAGGCTGCACGTCCTGAGTGTTTACCCATGACTAAAGTATCATCTTTAATCAACCCAATGCTCTCAGGTGTAATGATTTCATAGGTTTCTTTATTTTTCAACATGCCATCTTGGTGTATGCCTGATTCGTGTGCAAAGGCATTTTTACCAACAATGGCTTTGTTTGGTTGTGGCTCAATACCAGTGATAGTCGCGATCAAACGGCTTGAGGGGTAGATCTCTTTGGTATTAATATTGGTAGTATAGTTGGAAAAAACATCGGAGCGTGTTTTCAATGCCATGACTATCTCTTCCAACGCTGCATTTCCTGCACGTTCACCTAAACCGTTGATGGTACACTCAACTTGTCTTGCACCATTGACCACTGCCTCTAAAGAGTTGGCTACACCTAAACCTAAGTCATTATGGTTATGTACAGAGATGATGGCACGTCCTTTGGTGTACTCACTCATCTCTTTGACCATAGCACCTATCTCAAAAGGAAGTCTAAATCCTACGGTGTCTGGTAAGTTTATAGTGGTAGCACCTGCATCTATGACGGCATCACTAATCTCTTTCATAAAGCCCATATCTGAACGTCCTGCATCTTCACAGCTAAACTCTACATCATCCACAAAAGTACGTGCATATTCTACTGCGCGTACCGCTCGTTTGATGACTTCATCAGGTGTCATCTTAAGCTTATACTCCATGTGTATCTTAGAGGTAGCGATGAAAGTATGGATACGCTTCATCTTCGCTTTGGCTATGGCTTCGCCTGCTGCTTTGACATCAGAGTCTATCGCACGTGCCAAAGAACAGACTGTTGAGTTTGTGACACGTTGGGCTATCTTGTCTATGGCATCAAAGTCTCCTGGGCTTGCTGCAGCAAATCCTGCCTCAATGATGTCAACACCCAAACGCTCTAACTGTGCGGCGATTTGGATTTTCTCTTCGGTATTCATAGAAGCCCCAGGACTCTGCTCACCGTCTCTTAATGTCGTGTCAAATATTTTAATTGTTTCAATACTCATTGTATTTACCTTGTTATATATAAAAACCACAAAGGGTTGAAAATTGTCTAATTTTACCTAAATCTTGGTTAGGTATTAGAAAAGAATGTTATTTTGTATAAAAGTGTGGATAGTTAAAAACTATTAAAGTGCGAGCAGTAGCAGAAGAGTTGTGTCTTTAGTGAAAATTGTTTGTCTGTTTATGATAGTTTTCATAATGCTCTCCTGTTTAATTTTTGTAAGTATACTGTAATATAAGATAACTTAACTTTCGCACCTAAATAATACATAAAATTCACCTCAAAACCTCTTAGTGGCAAGTGACCAGGCAAGTGCACACGCTGATTGCTTTATAGCCCTTGATATCACAAAATATTCATGAAACAAACACCCATAAAAAGCC
>VCAW01000249.1 GCA_013607775.1 Campylobacterota bacterium
GATGGAAAACACCTTACGAGGTTTTTGAAGAACTTTCAGGGTTTGATGCTAGAATTGTGGTTCAGGGTATTCGTTAGAGATGCGAATTCGTGGTTTATAAATGTATCACCTGTTAAAACAAAAGCTTGGTCATTTTTTTTAATTTTAAATCCACAAGTATCTACAGTATGGTTTGACTCAATAATAGTCACTTCAATATCATCTAGTTGGAGTGTGTCACCAAATTCAACTGCGATGAATTCCAAAGATGCTTTTTCTCCATTTTTTTGTTTTATCTTCTCAAAATCTGGCCAGATACTCCAATTAAAAAGGTACGTTTTGAGGGTGTCTATATTTTTACTTAATGTATAGACTTTGAGAGGTTTTTTCGACATTCTATATAACTTTCAAGTATAAAAGGAAGATCTACAATATGGTCAAAATGTGTATGAGATATGAAAATATGCTCTAAATTACAATATTCATCACCAAGACTATCTATAATATTACCTGCATCAATAACAATATTTTTAGATATTAAAAATGAAGTAGCTCTACTTTTATGAGAATAACTACCATCTGCGCCAAGAACTTGTACCATTGTATACTCTCTTTTCCCTAAAAAATATATATTTAAAATTTTGTATTTTTTTAGTGTAACATAATTTTGTCAAGTAATTCAGTTTTAAAGAAATAATTATATAACAAGTCCAAAAAGTTATATTATTGCACTTTATAATAACTCTTATCATTCGCGAATTTCACAGAGCCTTTATAATACTTATGTATCTCAGAGAGTGTCTCTTTCTCTCTTCCCAGTGTTCTTAACATTCTATGTGAAAGCACCACTTTTTTTGGGTGTGCTTTCCCAGCTATCTGTCCTATGATGTCTGGGGTCATGTGTAATTGTGCTGCAATACCTGTGCTTCCTTTGGGTACGGCGTTGTGTGCGACTAAGATGTCTGTATCTTTTGACAAAGTCTCCAATGTATGGTAGTCTCCGTTCATGTCGCCTGAAAAGGTGATGCTTTTGTTTCCTACATTTACTCTGTATGCCACAGCAGGGATAGGCCCATGATGGACGGATACTGCTTGTATGCTGATGTCTCCTTGTTGGTAGATGGTTTTTACTTTTTTTGAATCATCCACATCGTGTGCTTTAATTTGGAGTCTGGCAGAGCCATCTAAATGGTCACCGAGATACTGCCATGCACCTTTGTCATCTTCAAAAAGTCTCTCTATAAAATCTTCTGTACTTGGCATAAAGTTGTTTTCTTCTGGACCAAGAATAAGGAGTTTTCCTGAAGCTCTGGTAAAAAATGCTGCTTTAAGCAGGGCAGGGATGTCTGCTGTGTGGTCTACATGAAGGTGTGTGAGTAATATCACATCCAAATCAGATATTTTGGCACCCACTTCTTCAAAACGTAGTGATGCACCACCACCAAAGTCTATGAGTATTTTGCTTTTGCCATCTATCCATATGACATAGGCAGAAGAGGCACGTTTATCTCCCATCTCTGGGCCACCAGAACCAAGAACTTGCAGGGCTATATTATGTTTAGCAAAGAGCATGAGAGGAGTAAGTAAAAGTAGTAAAAGTAGTTTTTTCAAGGTTAATTCCAGTATTGAGATAAGTGCATAGTAGCTACACAAAGATAAGTGTATAATAATTCTATGTAAATCTTGTGTACTCTATACAGGATATAAAGGAGTGTTATGTTTAAAAATCTATTTGGGGAGATTTCGGTACTTTTTTCGTACCCTAAACACCTTTTTATCTTGGCTGCTCGTCTTATTATCGCATACGGATTTGCCAAACCTGCCTTGATGAAACTGAGTGATATGACAGCCACAGCGCAGTGGTTTGCAAGTATGTCTATCCCTTTTCCTACATTTACTGCCTATTTTGTATCTGCCATTGAGACCATAGGAATTATTTTGCTGATACTTGGACTGTTTACACGTTCTATTTCAATCTTGCTCTCTTTTGTCATGATAGGTGCCATGGTCTTTGTGCATGGTGCACATGGATTTTCAGTAGCAGACAATGGTTTGGAGATACCCTTGTACTATATGTTATTTCTTTTTATTTTTGCAAGTTTTGGTGGGGGTAAATATTCTCTAGACCATGTACTCTTTAAGGATGGCAACGATGAATAATGAAAAATTCTTTGCAAACTTTCCACTCTTGGCAGCAGACTGGGGTGTACTTTTAAAAGTGATGGCAGTGGTTGTATTGCTTGTGCTCATAGGTATGTTTATTTATGATAGATTTGTACAGCGTAAAAATCAACTTCTTATAAACTACCCACTCATAGGACGACTTCGTTACCTTTTTTACGCACTGCGTGGGCCTATGCGTCAGTACTTTGGTGATGAAACTTTTTATGACTCATTTGAAAAACTACAATGGATCAACAAAGTTGCAGCGAACAAAAGCCCTTATCTTTCATTTTCTCCTACCAAGCCTTATGGAAACCAAAAGACTCTTTTCAAACATGCAAATTTTGTAAAAGAAGTCTCAGAGGTACAGCAGGAGTTTTCTGTCACTTTTGGAGAAAATAGAAGAATACCATTTGTCTCTAAAAGTATCGTAGGGCGTTCTGCTATGAGTGATGGCGCTATCTCCCCAGAGGGAACACGTGCGTTTTCCATAGGTGCACATAAAGGAAACTTCCCCATCAATACAGGTGAGGGTGGACTCACCTCAAACTTCTTAGCCTCTCTCAATGTAGATGACTGTAACTGTACCGACTACCTGGAGATGAGAGAGGGAACCTGGTTTGCAAAAGGTACATACAGGGTACTACGTTTGCTTACCAACAAAGAAGTTTCTCAACGTGTTTACCGAAAAATGGTTGTACGACAGAAGGACAGAGGTTCTTTTATATTTGATAATATTAGATTGCTCTATTTCCGTATCAATTGGGATAAAGATCTTGAGTATTTCCCTAGTATATCGCCAGAGAGCATCCCTGACATTACTTTTCAAATGGGGTCAGGATTGTATGGTGTACGTGATGCTAATGGAAATTTTGACCCTGTACGCTACCAAAAAGTGATGCGCTTTGCAAAAATGACAGAGGTTAAACTTGCCCAAGGTGCAAAACAGACAGGAGGTAAACTCCTTGCAGCCAAAGTGAGTGGTGACATTGCTTACTATAGAGGTATACCTGCACACAAAGACCTCATAAGTCCAAACCGTTTTCCATATACAACAGATATGGATACCTTCTTTGACTTTATTTCCGAGCTACAGGAACTCTCTGGTAAGCCTGTAGGCTTCAAGATAGTCATCTCGACCAAAGAGGATTTTGAAACCTATGCTAAGGCACTTAAAGCCAGAAAAGAAGCAGGATTAAGCATTACTGATTTCCTCACCATAGATGGAGGAGACGGAGGTTCTGCAACTGCACCACTGGAGATGATGTCCAAGATTGGACTTCCCATCCGTGAAGCTTTAGAAATAGTGATAGAGGTACTTCATGCCTATGATTTACGAGATGATATTAAAATCATCGCAGCAGAGAAAGTATTGACTCCAGATGACGTGATAGAGCTACTCTGCCATGGTGCAGACTTCATTAACATTGCCCGTGGGTTTATGATATCTGCTGGGTGCATACGTGCGCGAGAATGTTTAGGTGCAGGTGGTCGCAACTGTCCTGTGGGACTTGCCACTATGGATGAGGGAAAACGAAGTAAATACCTTGTTTTGCAAAAAGCAAAACACGTAGCCAACTACCATAACGAACTGATACATGGTGTACAGTCACTTATGGCGGTGATGGGTAAGACGCATGTGTCTGAGTTTTCTATGAATGATTTGAATCTACGTTAAAACTCGGTTAAAGAACTACTCCTATAATTTGAATATAAATTAAATTATAAGGAGCATGAAATGTTAAACAAAAAACTTTCATTTTTAGTATTGCCTTTTGTGGCAACACTTTCACTACAGGCAAATGATCCTCTTAATGACCCATTTTTTCAAGACCCATTTGGAGATGATATTTTTAAAGAGATGATGCAGATGCAACACAATATGGATAAGATGTTTGAGCGTATGCACAGTCGTATACAACAACGTACTTCAAATCAAATAGCACCTATGGGAACCTATAAAATACAACAACCTAGTCAATTTGTAGACAAAAATGACCATTATGAATTTGTGACGACGATACCGGAGAGTAAAGAAAACCAGATAGATATACATACAGAAAATGGTCTGATGGCTATTACGGCAAAGATTATTCAGAAGCAAGAGCAAAAAACTGCCAACAGCTATAGTACCTCAAGCTCTATGCGTATGTATCAACAGAGTATTCCTCTACCAAACGATGCAGATGAGAGCACTATCAATATGGGCTATGTTGATGGAATGTTAGTGATATCGGTCAATAAAAAGAAAAGTGCAAATATCGTCAAAGCTGTTCAAACACAACTTTCAAGCACAAAGAAAACCGAACAGAAAAAAGTACAGATACCTTCTAAATCAACAGATGCAAACAGTAGCAAAAAAAGGTTAAGGTCACTGATAATAGTTCTATGAGCTAGTGATATATTAAAAAATATAATAATCTATTTTTGCTCTCGTTCTCACGCTATGCTTGGGAATGCATACAACAATATATTCACAAAAATAAGTCATTGTTGTTATTAAAATTGAAGTATGGGTTACCACGTACAACGTGGGAACCAGAAGTAGTGTGAACTGAATATTAACTCTTTTTAAAATAAGTAATTAACACCAAGTGTGTATGAGTTAGCTGCTACATCTTGGTTTTCACTTGCTAATGTATCAAAACCTTCACCATCATAGAGTCGTCTATAGTCTAGAAATATATTGGTACCTAGTACGGTAAAAGTAGTACCTAAGCCATACTGTAAACCATTTTCTGTAAATGTATTTTCTCCATTATCAAGCTTTACTTGACCATATCCTAGTAGGCCATAGAGACCAAATGCTTCAAAGTTGTATTGAGGCTTGAGGTAAATACCTAGATTAGAGAGTGAACTACCATCCAAGTCTCTGTCTGTATTCCATGTTTTATAGTTTATATCACTTAGTGAGCGTGTATATCGTGCTTCAACTGCAAGAAATTCATTTATCTGATACCCTACATCTACACTAATAGCTCCCATAGCAAGAAACTCTTGGTCTGGATTGTCACCTGTTACTTGTGCACATGAATACCCAACACCTACATAATAGTCTTTAACAACTTCTAATGTAGGTATAGCAAGTACAGGTTCAACAGCTTTAACAAGATTTTTACCTCCTCCAGCAAATGTAAATGTAGAGCTTAATAGTAGGGCTGATAGTGCAAGTGTGATTTTCATGAGAGTACCTTATAATGATATATTTATTAGTAGTATATTAAAAAATATGTTTAGTTAAGCTTTACTCTCTTTCTCATGCTGTTCGTGGGAAGCAGAGAAAACTCTACTTTAAGATGCGCCTCAAAAATGTCTCTTTCTTTTTTATCCCCAACAATGTAGGTAATGTTAAGTCAGGATAGGCTCCGTGTAAGCCTTTGCCATCATTGCCATGACATCCTGCACAGTTACTACTGTAGTACATCGCTGCATCTTTAGAGTAGGGTGTTTTACATTTTTTACCAGAGAGTTCTAGTACATAACAAGCAATTTTCGGTGCATCTTCTTCTAAAGCGATGCCGCCCTCCATCACTTCATCACTTTTAAATGCTAACTGTTTTGAGCCATGATTGATAACATCTATAATGTACTGTTTGAGGTAGCCAACCGTTTGCACTCTCTTAAGTTCTTCATTATAATGTGATGCATTGTGTTCTGATATATGTTTTGTGTAGTTTGTATTAGTAATGTTTTTACTTTTTTTGTGTATCTAACATTTGCATTATAGAGGGCATACACTACGATAATAACGATACTTATAAGAGATAGAGTTTTTTCCATAGGGAAGATTGTATAGTATTCATTGGTTGATTTCATTGATGTGTATCAGTTATCGCTCTGGTTCACATGCTGTGTGGGAACTAGAAAAGAATATGTAGGGTGTTGTCCCACGACAACACCAATAATTGGTATGAAAAAAATATTAACTATCGTTTTAAAGTTTCGGTGTTGTGAGGGCACAACACTCTACGGTTTATTCTCATAAAATAATTCATCAATTCCACAATTGTCACAAACCTTGAAAAATTGATTTTTTCTTTTTTTTGTTCTTGGTTTACATTCAGGAGTTTTACATGTATGCTTGATAGGTATATTATTATCTGACCTTACGCACCTTTAACAAACCTTAAGCCTCTGCAATTCCAAATATGCCATTTGATTAGCTTTGACTAACAATTTAGCCCTCATTGCAAAGTGGTTCATTTTATTTTTTATTTTGAGACATTCAAGTTTGAA
>VCAW01000250.1 GCA_013607775.1 Campylobacterota bacterium
GTTACAATCGGTATCGTTGTGAGGCTAAATAAGAAAAGTTGTTTTACTTGTATTGAAAAAAGTAAGCATTATACATTATAAAGGAAAAGAATGAAAAAATTAACACTACTTTCACTTGTAGCAGCTACATTGTTGTTTACTGCATGTGGAGAAAAGACAAAAGAAGCAGCAGGTGATGTAGCGAATAAAGTAACAGAAGCAGTAAAAGCAGATACAGCATCAGCAGTAGAATCGACTAAACAAGCAGCAGCAGATGCAGTGGAAGCAACAAAAGTAAAAGCAGCAGAGTTGGCAGCCGCAGCAAAAGTAGAGGCAGACAAAATGGCAGAAGCTGCAGCACAAAAAGCAGCAGAAGTTAAAGCAGCTACAGAGGCTAAAGCAACGGAAGCAGCTCAAGCACTTAAAGAGAGAGCAGCTGCTGCAACTGCAGCAGTGACAGGTGCACCCGTTGAACCTGCAGCTTACGCTAAATGTAAAGGATGTCATGGTGCAGATGGTAAAACAAAAGCACTTGGTAAGTCAGCAGTACTTGCAGGACAAGATAAAGCCGCATTTATTGAAGCAATCAATGGATACAAAGCAGGTACAAGAAACGTAGCTGGTATGGGTATGCTTATGAAAGGGCAGGTTGCTGCTATGAGTGATGCAGATATTGAAGCAGTAGCTGAATATTTATCACAAAAATGATCACTAAGGTTAAAGGGACTTGTTTCCCTTTAACGTGTAAACAGTTCCTCTTTTAACCTAGAACAAAATTCCCATTTTATCGGTATCATTGTTACTTTTCTTCCAGATTCCAGATTCTTGATTTCAGGGGTAATAAGTATGAGTCCATCGGCTTCTTGCATAGGAGAGACCATGCCTGGCATTTGAGGTTTGATAGGTTCAAATGAAGAGCCGTCAAACTTTCCAAGAACTACCGCATGTTTTCCTCCACGTACAGAAAAATCACTTTTCATGACAGTATGTATTGTGCCGTGTCTATGGTCTGTTCTTCCCGACATTTTACGTATAATCGCACGTATAAAGAGTTCATAATTCACCATAGAAGCTAAGGGGTTCCCTGGAAGATTGACAATTACAGTATTGTCTATGTGTCCGACAATGGTTGGTCGTCCCGGTTTAATGTCTATTTTGTCTATGAGAACTTGCATCCCAAGGTTCGTAAAGGCAACTTTAGTGAAGTCTTTATCTCCGACACTCACCCCACCAGAGGTAATAATGATATCTGCATCGAGTGTAGACTTGATAGAAGACTCCAAGGCTTCAAGCGTATCTGCTGAGGTGCGGATGAAACGTACATCACACCCTAATGCTTTAGAACGCGTGAGGAACATAGGTGAGTTTGAGTTGTAGAGTTGGTGTGGTTCTATTTTTTCAAAGTGAGGGCGTAGTTCATCTCCTGTGCCAAAAATAGCAACTTTAATGATACGAGAGACTGTCACATGTGTCATGCCTTGACTTGCCAAAGAGGCAATAGTATAGGCATTAATCACTTCACCTTTGGGTAAAAAAACAGTATCTTTTTTAATGTCCTCTCCTGCCATACGAATGAAATTATT
Organism: Campylobacterota bacterium; assembly: GCA_013607775.1. GTDB lineage: Bacteria > Campylobacterota > Campylobacteria > Campylobacterales > Sulfurovaceae > Sulfurovum. The sequence continues at coordinate 1,563 of VCAW01000250.1, forward strand.
CATTTTGATATCTGAAGGCAGTTGTACAGTATCATTTTCTACCGTTACGTTTTCGATAGGAACTATCGCTTCACAGCCTTGAGGTATGGGTGCACCAGTCATAATCTTAATAGCTGTACCCTCTTGGAGTGTCATACTAGGATTGTCTCCGGCATAGATAACCTCTGAGCAACTTACTGTTTTGTCAGCGTCAACTACTTTTACGGCATATCCATCCATAGCAGAGTTGTTAAAACGTGGCAAGTCAAAACTTGCAATGTAATCTTCTGTGACCACACGCCCTACAGACATTTCTATAGGGATAATTTCTTTATCTACAAGTGGTATGTTATTTGCGATGATTTCGAGTGCTTCGAGGATGGAACTAGCCATAGTTGACCTTTAAAGTTTTATTAATAGAACTCTCTGAATAACCTAGACGTTCACAACATCACTAGCTTTTGTCTAGGCTAGGCACTCTTTTGCAGTCCTAGCCGTTGCTAAGTCAAAAAAGAGTAACGACGCATAGGCGAAAGCTAGTGATGCCTGAAGGGTGGGCTTTGTAAACGCAATCTTGCACAAGATATTTACTTCGTCTTAGCTATGGCTAGGACTCATAAATCTCTTGCACAATCTCACATTTTCAAAACCCATTGTGAATGCCTAGTTTATTCAGAGTGTTCTACATGGATTATAGTATAATCCACTTTTAAACAAAACAAGATTAAGGATAATTTTTATGGAAGTAGCACAAATGTTAGCAGTACACAGTATATTGGTCAAAGTTTTTTTAGGCTTTTTGGTAGCAGGAATTTTTATTCCGTTAATGATAAAGAAGCCAGCAGGATTTAAAAAAGCGAGTTTTATCTACACAATGATATTTCAAGCCATTGCAACAATGGTTGCATTTGTCGGCTTGATAGCCGTATTTACCGGAGATTTAGGTTGGCAAGTGACAACGATTATCATGGTAGTAGTATGGGCAGTCATGATGTATATTGAGATTAAAAAACACAAGCTTGTAAAAATAGCCAATTTAGAGAATGAACAAACCTTTAAAGTCATTAAAGGTGCATTCTTAAAAATCTCTATTGTTCAGATTTTATTGGTTGCTGTCATGGTTGTACTCATGATTTTAAAGGCCAAGGGTGTTATTACATTATAGGACGATATCTAAGCAAAGCTCAGATAACTACGCTGACGCTGAGTCCACTTCAGCAGTTGGCTCACTGCACTAGTGCAGTTTAGAACTTGCATTTTATCAAGGATTTTAAATGCTATATTTGTATCATAGTGAAGCAGGAACGCCTCAGCTCTCATTAGAGGGAGATGACCATCGTTATATTTTTAAGGTACGTAGACATAAAGAGGGTGATACCCTTTATTTACGTAATTTAGAAGATGGATTACTTCATCGCTACCTCATTACTTTTATGGATAAGCGTTCGTCAAACCTGACACTGCAAGAGAGTTCTATTTTAGAGATAAAAGCCAAACACTCTCTGCATATAGGTTGGTGTGTCATAGACCCCAAAAGTGTTGAAAAGGTACTTCCTTCCCTCAATGAAATGGGAGTAGAGAAGATTACGTTCATCTACTGTAAACGCTCACAAAAAAGTTTTAAACTTGATTTTAAACGTTTAGAAAAAATCTTACTCAACTCTTCTCAGCAGTCTGGACGAAGTCAGATGATGCAACTTGAGACGGCAGAAGATTTACCACAATTCCTAGAAAAGTACCCCCACAGTAAGATGCTTAATTTTTCAGAAAATAATTTTATAGGCACTACTACTGTAGATACCATAGTCATAGGCTGTGAAGGTGGTTTTCATGAAGATGAAGTGGCGCTTTTTAAGACTGAAGATATTGTAGGGTTTGATACACCTCTAGTGTTAAAGAGTGAAAGTGCTGTCTGTGCGGTGGCATCTAAATTACTTTTATAAAAATTTAAACCTTTTTCGATATAATTCTGCCCTATTACCACACTAAGTAAATACCTCAAAAGTTGAGGTATTTACTTAGTGTGGTAATATTGTTGTCTCAGCAAGACTGTTGCAACGACACTTTTTGAAAAAAAAGGAAGAGCTACAGGCTAGAGCAGGCTAGTTACCTGACACATAAAAAAACTAACTAAAGGTTAAACAATGAGAAAAGATATACACCCAGATTACATGGAATGTGCTGTAACATGTGCTTGTGGAAACAAGTTCGAAACAAAGTCAAACAAGGCAGAGATGAGTATCGATATTTGTAATGAATGTCACCCATTCTTTACAGGTTCTGAGAAAATTCTTGATGCTGCTGGTAGAGTTGAGAAATTTAAAAGCAAATACAAATTGTCGTAAGACTTCACGTATACTTTTGGGGACATCTGTCCCCACTCTTCATTTATTTATTGCCTAAAGGCACCTCATGATTACATTTATCCCTACTCCTATCGGAAACCCTCAAGACATTACTATTAGAGCGATGAAGCTTTTTGAACAAGCAACACTTTTTTTGTGTGAAGACACACGCCAGACCAAACGGCTTTTACGCTTACTTGAAGAGCGGTTTGATATGGTGTATCCTGATGCAGAGTTCTATAGTTTTAATGAGCATAACGGGCAAGAGAGACTCGATGAATTTGGCAAGACCTTTGCAGATAAAGAAGTAGTCTATGTGAGTGATGCTGGTATGCCAGTTATCTCTGACCCTGGGCAGTTGCTTGTGGCGTATGCACAGGAAAATAACCTCAAATATGATGTACTCCCTGGTGCCTCAGCTGTGACTACAGCATACGCGGCATCTGGCTTTGAAGAGGGTAAGTTTTTGTTTTATGCTTTTTTACCGCACAAGGGTAAAGAACGTGCTTCAGCACTAGCAGAAGCGATGAATAATGGTTACAATACCGTACTCTATGAGTCTCCACATCGTTTGGAAAAACTTTTAGATGAAGTAGAATCCCTAGATGAAAATAGAGAACTTTTTTTAGCCAAAGAGATAAGTAAAAAATACCAAAACTACTACCGTGGCACAGCCAAATCTTTAAATGAACAGTTAAAAGAGCTAACGATTCGTGGGGAGTGGGTAGTGGTCATAAGAGCTAAAGCTCAAGTAGAAAAAAGTCTCTCTTTTTCTGAAGTATTACAGCTTGATTTACCCCCTAAACCTAAAGCAAAACTCTTGGCGCAGCTTAGTGACAAGTCCGTTAAAGAGTGGTATAACGAACTCATAGGCTAGGCTTAACCCCCTAAAAGCAAAAATTAGATAAAATCTATCTTATGATAATTTACGGAAAACAAGTCTGTCTTTATGCCTTAGAGCATAAAGAGGCATACATAAAAACAGTGTACGTAGCAAAGAAGAACATCCTTCCACAAGAGCTCTTTCACAAGTACCACGATAAGATTAAATTTTTAGAAGAGAAATGGGCACAGTCCATGGCTAAAGGTGGAAATCATCAAGGTATCTTGGTGGAGATGAATGTCTACAAACAAGCGGATTTCTCAATCATTAAAAAAAGTAGTTTTATTGTGATACTTGATGGTTTGACGGATGTTGGAAATATCGGTGCCATTGTACGTTCTGCGTATGCTTTGGGTGCAGATGCCATCATCGCTGCAGGAGTCAAGCATCTTAACTTTGCAGCCATAGCACGTACAAGTTCTGGTGCACTACTCGATATGCCTTTTATGGTCACACCCAATATTTTGGACAATATGAATGAACTCAGTCAAGTAGGGTTTACTTTCTACGGTGCCGATATGCAGGGTACAAATATCCAAGAGATAGAAGTAGCACCAAAACGTGTATTGGTGATGGGAAGTGAAGGCAAAGGTATTTCAAAAAAGGTATCTGGAAAAATCAACCAAAAGGTCTCTATAGAGATGCGGCATGCATTTGACTCCCTCAATGTCAGTGCCGCAGCAGCGATTTTAATACATAGGATGGGTTATGCAGTTAAATGATATATTAGAAGAAAATAGCGTAAGAGCGATAAGCCAAAAGACAAAGATTTCAGAAGATAATCTTGAAAATCTTTTAAATAAAAATTTTGATGCTCTTAAAAAGATAAAAACTTTAGGTTTTATCTCTATTATTGAACGCGAATATAATGCTGACTTAAATGCCTTGAGAGAAGAAGCAAAAGAGTATTATGGAGATGTCCACGAAGATCAAAGTGTTACACTTGGGCGCCCGATTATGGAAGAGAAAAAAGGTAAATCCAAATTTTTCATGTTGGTAATCTTCGCCTTGTTAGGATATGCCACATGGTATTTTCTTACCCAGTTTGATAAAAAGAATCTAAGTGAGCTTATCCCATTTATTGATGAGAGTACTATTGAGAGTTTTATCGGTGATAAAAAAACGGATAATACTGATCTAGAAGATTTGAGCATTGCCAAAGTAAGTGTTGCCGTTACACCGGAAGAAAAAGTTGTGGAAACTGTGACGCAAGCTGAAAGTACAGCCCAAGTGATGCCTGCAACCAGTGAAAATAGTGTAGAACATGACACAGAAAACTCTGTCGAAGTGACGCAAACGGTTGAAGACATTACACCACAGGCAGTGACAAAAAAGATAGTTTCTATAGTGCCTGTAAATCGTCTTTGGTTTGGTATCGTCAATGCTGATACATTTGCAAGAGAGAATTTTTCTGTTTCTGAGCCATACGAGTTAGATGTTTCTGCACACGGTTGGCTTCTCTCAACGTCATCAGCAGCTTTTTCTCTGCAAGAAGATGATGAGACAAAAGAGTTTAATGATGCCAAAGAGCATTACTTTAAGATAGATGCCAATGGTATAAAAGTTTTAACTAAAAGTGATTATGTAGCACTTGGCGGATGGCCACAGTGGTAGAAAAGAATGTACAAGTTTTAAAGAGAGTAAAAAAATGTTTGATGAAATTCAATTTGAGAAAATAAATAGATTGCCAAAGTATCTCTTTGCAGAGATTAGTGATTTGAAAATGAAGTTAAGACGTGAAGGTGCAGATATTATCGATTTCTCTATGGGAAATCCTGATGCAGCTACGCCACAACCCATCATAGACAAGCTTTGTGAAACAGCACAAAAGCCTCGAACACATGGATATAGTGCGAGTAAAGGTATCTATAAACTACGTTTAGCGATGAGTAAATGGTATAAACGTAAATATAACGCAGACCTAGATCCAGACACAGAAGTAGTCGCAACTATGGGAAGTAAAGAGGGGTATGTACACCTCGTACAGGCGATTGCAAACCCTGGTGATGTAGCCATCGTTCCTGACCCGACATATCCTATACACTCTCAGGCATTTATACTTGCTGGTGCGAATGTAGAGAAAATGGAAGTGGTTTTTAATGAAGAGACTTTTGTAGTCGATGAAGAGAAGTTCTTGACTGATGTTAATGAGGCTTTAGAGAACTCTATTCCTAAACCTAAGTTTTTAGTGGTTAACTTCCCACACAATCCAACTACAGCAACAGTTACGCCAGATTTTTATGTAAAACTTGTAGCTTTGGCAAAGGAAAAACGTTTTTATATCATCTCTGACATTGCCTATGCAGACATCACTTTCGATGGCTATAAAACACCATCTATCATGGAAGTCGAGGGTGCGAAAGATGTAGCCGTAGAGTCATATACCCTTTCAAAGTCTTACAATATGGCAGGCTGGAGAGTAGGGTTCATCGTAGGGAACAAAAAGCTTATTGGTGCACTTCAAAGCATCAAATCTTGGCTTGATTATGGGATGTTTACGCCTATTCAAGTTGCAGCTACTGTAGCACTGGATGAACATCATTATGTACCTGATGAGCAGATTATCCCTCGTTACCAAAAACGTCGTGATGTTATGCTCGAATCTTTTGCAAATGCAGGTTGGAAGATGGGTAAACCAAATGCTTCTATGTTCATTTGGGGAAAAATCCCTGAAGTGGCACGTGATATGGGAAGTTTAGAGTTTTCAAAACAACTTCTTCTCAGAGCGGGTGTTGCAGTAAGCCCGGGTATTGGTTTTGGTAAGTATGGTGATCAGTATGTGCGTATCGCTCTCATTGAAAATGAAAAACGTATCCGTCAAGCGGCAAAAAACATCAAGAAGTTCCTCAAAGAGCTTGAAGAGGAAAAGAAATAATGGTAAAGATTGGAATCTTAGGGGTTGGTACTGTTGGTGCCAGCGTAGCAAACATACTTGAAGCCAATGCTGATATTATCGAAGCACGTGCAGGTAAGAAGATAGTCGCCAAGTCTGGTGTGGTAAAAAACCTTGATAAAGACAGAGGCGTTTCCATCAAACTTTCTGACAATCCTCTTGATGTGGTAGATGACCCAGAGATAGACATCGTAGTAGAGCTGATGGGTGGAGTAGAAGAGCCTTATGCCTTGGTGAAAAAAGCACTTGAAAATGGTAAAGCAGTAGTCACTGCAAACAAAGCACTTTTAGCCTACCACCGCTACGAACTCCAAGAGATAGCTGGTGATATTCCTCTTATGTATGAAGCAAGTACAGCTGGGGGTATCCCTATTATCGGTGCCTTGCGTACAGGGCTTTCGGCAAACCATATAGAGTCTATTCAGGGTATTATGAATGGTACGTGTAACTATATGCTGACCAACATGATAAACAATGGTGCCAAGTATGAAGAGATACTCAAAGAGTCTCAAGAGCTAGGTTATGCAGAAGCAGACCCAACATTTGATGTGGGTGGGTTTGATGCTTCGCATAAGCTTCTCATACTTGCAAGTATCGCCTATGGGATTGATGCTAAGCCAGAGGACATTCTCATAGAGGGTATAGAGAATATCACGGAAACAGATGTAGACTTTGCCAAAGAGTTTGGTTATGAGATAAAGTCATTGGGAATAGCCAAAAAAGTAGGCAATGGTGTAGAACTACGTGTACACGCCACCATGATACCAGCAGACTCTATGATAGCCAAAGTAGATGGCGTGATGAACGCAGTTACCGTCGTAGGTGACCGTGTAGGTGAGACGATGTACTACGGACCTGGAGCAGGTGGTGATGCCACAGCCTCAGCGGTCATCTCTGACATTGTAGACATCGTACGTGGAAACCAAGGTCCGATGTTAGGTTACAAAAAAGGCTTAGAGTCTGGACTCAAACTCCTCCCTAAAGAGGACATCGTCACTCAGTACTATCTTAGACTTGAAGTAGCAGATGAGAGCGGTGTATTAGCCAGCATCACATCAACACTTGGTGAGTACGGCATCTCCATAGAAGCAATGCTACAAAAGCCATCTAGCACAGAAGAGAGAGCAAAACTTCTCTTTACCACACACAAATGTAAAGAGAGCGAAATGCAAGAAGCTATTACTGCACTTGGAAAGCTTGATGTTGTGCATGGCGAGATTGCTATGATGAGGATTGAGAAGTAGATTATGCACTTAAATTTATACTCACCGTTAGCAGATGAGTATAATAGTAATGCCCAAAAAATAAGAGTTATTACTGAAAGTTGGGTGGCAAGATATATATTTTGTCCATCTTGCGGCATTGCTGTGAGTAATTATGAAAATAACAAACCAGTAGCAGATTTTTATTGCTTAAAGTGTAATGAAGATTATGAATTAAAAAGTAAAAATGGTTCAATGGGTAAAAAAATTGTAGATGGTGCATATACTACAATGATAACAAGACTTCAAAGTAATTCAGATCCAAATTTTTTCTTTTTAAATTATGAGAAAAATACATATGATATTAAAAACTTTGTTGTTATACCTAAACATTTTTTTGTTCCTGAAATTATTGAAAAACGTAAACCATTGTCTCTAAATGCAAGAAGAGCAGGATGGGTTGGTTGTAATATTTTACTTGATACTATCCCTGAAAGTGGAAAAATATTTTATATAAAAGAGAATATTGTACAAAGTAAAGATAAAGTTATTGAAGATTGGAATAGGACAAGTTTTTTAAAAGAAAATAAAAATATCCAAAAAAGAGGTTGGATATTAGAGATTATGAAATGTATAGAAAAACTTGATAACTCACAATTTACTCTTTCTGAATTGTATCAATTTGAAAAACAATTAAAAATGAAGTATCCTGAAAATAATAATATTCAAGCTAAAATTAGACAACAGCTACAAGTATTAAGAGATAAAAATTATCTTGAATTTATGGAACGTGGTAAATATAGAATAAGGTAAAATTTATGAATATTAATATCAATATACAAGAGACATTATCTCGTACGGTTACAGTAAAAGCAGAATCAATAGAGGATGCAGTAAGACAAGTAGAAGAGATGTATAAAAATGAAGAAATCGTATTAGATTATGCAGATTTTGATGGTCAGGTTATTATCGAGAAAGCGGAAGAAAAATACAAAGTAGAAACATAAAAAGAAAAATCATGCTATAATACACAAAATATCACCCGACTTCACCTATCCCCACTACAAAAACAATAAGCAACC
>VCAW01000251.1 GCA_013607775.1 Campylobacterota bacterium
TTTAGATGATTGAAATTAAGCTTCTATTCTTTAGTTGGTTTGACTTTTCTTTTTACTTATTTTAAATTTCACTATTCACTATTCACTATTCACTCTGCGAAGCGACACTTTGCTATAATATTTAAAATCTAAAACTAGTGAACTATATGGCTGTCCAACCTAAAAAAAAGAAATCTACTTCTACATCGAAAACCACTATAAAAAAGAAGCCTATTACTAAGAAGAAAGTACCTAAACGTAGAAAACGTAAAAGTAACAAAAAGGGGAATGGGAAGAGAAATATTTTACTCTTTCTTTCACTACTTATGATGCTTATGTTTGTTGGTGTGGGTTTTTATTTGGGTAAGAACAGTGATGAGATAGCTTCTGCTATAGAGCGTGGGGAGATAGAGGGGGACTATACAACCAAGCAACTTTTGGATGATTTGTTAAAAGTAAAAAAAGCCAAAGAGGGTAAGCATGTAGTAGAGCAAAAAAAGCATCTTAAAAAACCTGCAAAAGAATCTTTAAAAACGCATGTAACTAAAGTAAAAAAGAGCGCAAAAAAAATTAAGCCTCCTGTAAAAAAGAGAGTCAATAAAGTTACAAAATCCTCTCGGAATATAGTTCTCCCGACATATAATAAAAGACCAAAACTTGCTATCATCATTGATGATGTTTCTAAACAGAGTCAGATGAATGCTATTATGCAGACAGGTCTCAAGATAACTCCTTCTATTTTTCCTCCCTCAGAACTCTCTATGACTTCCAACCATTTGGCTGACAGATTAAAACACTATATGATTCACCTGCCTATGGAGTCGGGAAGCAAACAGTTTAACTCTCAGTATAAGACACTTTTAACACGGTTCAGTAGAAAGCAGATAGAAGAGAGGGTAAAAGAGTTACGTAGGTTTTTCCCTAATGCACACTTTATAAACAACCATACAGGTTCAGTATTTACCAACGATTACAATGCGATGTTCAGACTCTATACTGCTTTACGAAAAGAGGGATTTATATTTATGGATAGCAGAACCATTGGAAGCTCAAAAGTTAAGCGCATCGCCTCTAAATTTGGTGATCCATATGTCTCAAGAGATATTTTTATTGATAATATTCATACAGTCCCTTACATTCACAAACAGTTACGAAAAGCTGTAAATGTAGCGAAGAAAAAGGGATATGCCATTGCTATAGGGCATACACATCACATTACGATGCAGGCATTATCGTCTGCTAACGATATTTTAAAAGATGTTGAGCTAATATATATAGATGAACTTTATAAGGAACGATAGATGAAGGGTATATTTACAGCAGTGCTGATTGGGCTTGTTTTCTTTGGTTTGGCATTATTTATTTTTACTATGCAACATGCTACACTGATAGGATTAGTAGCTTTTTTAGTGACACTTTGGACTAACGAAGCTTTACCTTTAGGCGTTGTCTCTATTTTACCTATTATACTTTTCCCTGTCTTTGGTATTTTAGATACCAATGTGGTTACACCAAATTATGCAAAGTCTATCATTTTCCTTTTTATCGGAGGATTTATGTTGGCTATCGCCATAGAAAAAACAGGCTTGCATAAATATTTTTCTGCCAAACTTTTAAGTTTTTTTCCTAAAACTCCACGAGGGATTATCTATGCCTTGGCGATTACTTCAGCTTTGTTAAGCTCTGTACTCTCCAATACTACTATCACTTTGATGCTTATGCCTATAGCACTTTTTTTAACGGAAAACAAAAGGCTCAAGGTTCGGTTTTTGTTAGCCACAGCTTATGGTGCAAGTATAGGAGGGATACTCACACCCATAGGTACTCCGCCTAACCTTATTTTGATGGGATTTTTGGAAGACTATGCTTTAGAATCTCTGGCATTTGGTGAGTGGATGCTCTATGTGTTACCTATCGTAGGCTTGATGCTTCTCATTATGCCTTGGTTACTTTCATTGGGCGTGCAGAAGGAAAATATAGAAGATATGAGTAGTGCAATCCCAGAATTGACTTCTAGACAAAAGAGACTCTATGGCATTGTAGTACTACTGGCTGTTGTTTTACTCTCCAATACTTTCTTAAAACAGTTTTTTGGATTTTCACTGAATGAAAAACTTGTTTTACTTGGGTTTGGACTACTGATGTTTGTACCTAAAATAGGTTTTTTAGAGTGGGAAGATACACGTAATATGCCTTATGAAATTATCTTTTTATTTGGTGCAGGATTTAGTATTGCTTCAGCTTTTAGTGCTACAGGGTTGGCACCAGAGATTGCAACGAAACTAAGTTTCATTTCTCATCTGCCACTATTTTGGATGTTTGTCATTGTCGCACTTTTTGTGACCTTTTCTACAGAAGTTACAAGTAACACAGCACTTACCTCTATAGCCATCCCTATCTTTTACGAGTTTGCAAAGAGTATGCCAGAACATGAAGGGATGCTACTGCTTATGGTAGCAACAGTAGCAGCAAGTTACGCCTTTATGCTTCCTATTGCCACACCACCCAATGCTATTGTGATGTCCTCAAGAGTGATTATCATTAAAGAGATGGCATCGGTAGGGCTTAAACTGAATTTTATTGGGGTTATTATATTGTCATTGGTTGCTTATTTTGTATGGAGTTTTATTTAACAAGGTGGGAATTTCCCTGTATCTTTTGCATACTGGATAGAAAAACGTCTAAGATAATCAAATTTTTCTTTTCCTGTAGCTTTGATAAGTATTTTTGCAACCATATCTGTAGCATTTGGACAAATATGAATGACTTCATGAATAAAATTTTCTGTATCTTCTAGTTTTTCCCATTGGGCTTGTGTACGCATTTGTGCAAAGTTAGCAGCGGTATAATGACATGCTTTTTGAAAATACTTTTTGTAAAACTTTTTTACTTTTTTCACCTCTGCTGTATTGAGATCATCTTTTGGCATATCTACACTTGCAGTAAGTAGATATGTACCGATAAGCATATATATAATAAAATATTTCATGATTTCCCTTT
>VCAW01000252.1 GCA_013607775.1 Campylobacterota bacterium
CAGATATCGATCTGTTTAATGAATACATGGCGGATTGGCTCATTGCTTACAACACTGTTATTCCTCATCATTCACTTCAAATGAAAACTCCTGTAGAATATCTTATTCAAAATCATCATGAGTGCCATATGTTATGGACTAATACATTGTATTGACAAGAGAACTACAATATTGATATAATATAGCATATTAAGGATTGTTGTGAGCAAAATAATACATTGGAATGAAGAAAAAAATCAATTGCTACAGATTCAAAGAAAATTAAGTTTTGAAATGGTTGTAGAGAAGATATCAAATCAGGAAATATTGTCGAGACGTTCACACCCTGATGTAAAGAGGTATCCAAATCAATATATATTTGTCTTAGAATTAAATGGGTATATATGTTATGTACCTTTTGTTGAAAGTGATGAAGAGATATTTTTAAAAACAATTATTCCCAGTAGAAAATTGAATAAAGAATTTAAAGGAAAAAATGATGGCAAATAAAAAAATAGTCTATGATAATGAAGAGTTAACGTTACTTGATGAAATTGAAAAGGGTGAATGGGTAGATAGTCCACCGACCAATGAAGAACGTGAAAACTATGCACAGAGCGCTAAGTATACAAAGTCACTTCAAGAAAAGAAGCAAACAACCATAAGGTTTTCAGTGCAAGACTTGGCAATAGTAAAGGCACAGGCAAAAGAGTTGGGTATAGGGTACCAGAACCTTATTCAAACATTGGTTCATAACTATGCGACGGGAAAAATAAAATTAGGAATTTAATCTAGAAATAGATATGATTTAGAAACAAAAAATAAGGAAGATAGATGAAAAAAATAAAGTACGTGTTAGTAAGTATGGGGATGACATTGTTGATGGTGGGGTGTATGGAGTCTCCAACTATCTCTCAGACCAATACGCACATCGTAAAGCTTGATAATGGAAAACAATACAAAATACCTGTAGGTGCTGTCTATACCAAAGATGCCGTCACGCCACAAGCCATAAACTTCTATAAGGTCATGGGTGTTAGTAATTGTAAAAATGGAGACATTACCTGGGAAGATCCGATTATCGCAGATCGTATTAATAAGATCATGCGTGGTGGTACAAAACAAGAGGGAATCACTATGTACGTAGAGGCTGCCAAAGAGGGTACGATAGGATGCTCTAGTCCGTTAAACTAAAAGAGGTATCCCCTCTCTTCTATGCTTCATTAGGTAAATAGTAGGTCATCGTACTGCGACCAAACTTTTTTCGTTTGCTTTGGGTGAAGTTGCCTATGGTTTCTGGCATGTTAAGGTTGGACATGTGTTCGACTATGACCATCTCTGCTACCTCTTTTTCTATGCTCTCTATGAGGGCAATGGTTTTGTCGTAGATGTCATCCATGCCATCTCTGGTAGAGAAGGGTGGATCAAAGTAGAAGTAGGTTTTTTCTGGACTCTTCTTCACCATATTATAGACCGTTTCAAACTTCTCAAAACTGTCTCCATAAAAAAGATGTGATTTGCTAGGCTCTATCTGTTTGACATTGGCTTCAAGACACTTGTAGGCAGTACGATTGTACTCCATAAAGTAGGCTTCTCCTGCACCACGGCTGAGTGCCTCCAGACCGATGGAGCCAGAACCGGAAAAAACCTCTACAAAGTTTTTGTCTATGATGTCAAACTGTAGGGTATTGAAAAGAGACTCTTTGAGGATGCTTTTGGAACTTCTGGTGGTAAAGATATCGGGTATCTCAATCTTTTTACCTTTGTGTGCACCTGCAGTGATGGTGGTAGTAAATATTTTGATTTTTTCTTTTCTGTTGCTTTTCATGAATGTATTTTACCCAAAACCCTAAAATTTCACGATAGTTTTGAGTGTGTTAATGAGTTTTGAACCCTCACGCACATCTCTACGCTCTTTCCCTGGCTCTGTTGTTGTGATGATAGTTCGCCCTGTAATGAGCTTAGTTCTGTCTTTTTTACGTATGCCCCAGTAAGTATGCATAATGACCGGTTCGCCTTTAAATTGCCCCAAATAGAGCACGATATGCCCTGGTACATGCAGTAGTGAACGGAAAGGATCTGCATATTTGATAATCTTCTTTTTCTTTTGGGCTTTTGAAAGCCCCTTGATGTTGATATTTTCCCCATCTTTAGCTTGTTTAGATGAGTTACGGCGTAAGAAAATACCAAAGGTTCCCAGAAAGTCTCTTGTGGTAGCAGAACAGTCTCGACATTCGTAGCTTCCACCCCAGCCATAAGGCTCTCCATAGAACTCTTTGGCAACCATGGCAACATTGTTAGGTGTAAAGGGCAGAGGCTTTTTGGCGATGATGTTGACTTTGGTTGCGATGACATTTTCTAAGTGTGCATGTCCTTTTTTGTCACGTGAGGCTACAAGATAATGCTTTTTGTCTTTTGCTATGGGAAAAAGTGCACCAAGTTTGACAAGTGAGACAGGTTTTTTGTCATTATAAAGACGTAAGTTGTCTTTGATGACCATGGCATAGTTACCATTTTCAAACTTTTTTATGAAATCCTTACTGACCAGTGCCAAATCAGATGTCTTCACCCAGCCAAAGGAGTAAGATGCCTGTACAAATGCCCAGCGTTTGTCTTTTGAGAAATGAGAAATGAGTAGTGGTACATTAATGTGTAGTGATGAATTTTGGTTGTAGTCAAAAGGAAAGCCTTCGCCTGTTTTTCTAGGGTCACGGTAAAATGCTGCAGAGGTGGGTAGGGCTTTGACATTGGTGTGACGAATAGTGATGGCTTTATATTTTTTACTATTAATGGCTTCATAATGCGCATTGCTTATCCACTTATTATAGGTAGATGCTCTTATGACAGAACCTTTGGCTCTGTAGATAGGCTTTTTAGTGATAAAACGTACCTCCCAGCCAAAATCTTTTTTTGGAATGTCAAGCTTTGGTATGTGCCATGGTTTAAAGTACTTTTTATTGAAAGCTTTATCTAGTTCTTTCTGCTTTTTAGTAGAAAAAGGTTTGATCTGTGAAGCATAGTATGCAGGATTTTGTGGAATGTTTGTCATGTCTGCCACACTGTGTTTTGGCATATGGTCTATCTTGCTTTTTGTGCGCTTACTGACTTTGAGAATATAGGCAGCATTGAGTGTATGAAAACAGAAGAGAAAAAGAAAGGAAAAGAGAAGTTTTTTAGTCATAGAATAATTCTTTAAAATAATATTTGTCAAATAATAGAGCCACTTGCAGATTACCAAAAACAACCCACAATTTAAGCTAAATTAAATTTCAAAAAAACCTTTAGACCTCGATAAATGTTATAATACTTTACAACAAACATTAAAACTTTATCAAAAAAACTATAAGGCTTTTTATGA
>VCAW01000253.1 GCA_013607775.1 Campylobacterota bacterium
GATATCGATCTGTTTAATGAATACATGGCGGATTGGCTCATTGCTTACAACACTGTTATTCCTCATCATTCACTTCAAATGAAAACTCCTGTAGAATATCTTATTCAAAATCATCATGAGTGCCATATGTTATGGACTAATACATCTTCTAAACATATTTAAGCTACTATATTCAGATGAAACATATCCTATTACTCTTAGTACCTATTTTAATGTTTGCGCTTAACCCAGACCCGCAACTACTTAACTACCAAAAACGCTATAGCATCTGTCAAGGAAAAACAAACTATCAGATTGCCCAGTGTCTACTTAATGGAAAACTAAACTTCTATGCAGTCCGTGGGGATGGTCTGAAACCTTCAAAAATAAATCGACAACAGCTAAGAGAAGCTGAACAAGAGAGACGTGTCTATAACTATATCCTTTCACTTTTGCCAAATACCAGACGCTATGTTGGGCTGTTAGATTATGTAGACTACCTTTATAGTATCAAAAATGACTATATACCTCCACGCTTTAGGGGTGACGTAATGGAAGATATGGTCTTAACAAAACGTGTATTAAACCTACTCCAAGATGCTAGGCTTGAAGAGACACCAGACTACACTCCAGCTTTTGAGGCAGAGATTGTGGAATTTCAAAGACGCCATGGTTTAGCAACAGATGGAGAGATAGGCCCTGCAACAAAACGTGCCTTGAAAGTCTCCATACAAAGCATCATCAAAAAAGTCAAAAAGAACATCATACTTGAACGACTCTCTCCTCCAAAAGGTGATGAGTATGTGTATATCAACATCCCAGAATTTATGATGTACTACTACCGTTATGGTGAGCCCATGCTCAACATGAAAGTTGTTGTAGGGAAACCCAAAATGCGAACACCGGTATTTCATAGAGAGATGAAATATATCGTCCTCAACCCAAGATGGAATGTCCCACCCTCTATTTATATCAAAGAGTATGCAGATAAATCATACGAAGAGTTACAAAAAAAAGGTTTTGATTTTAACCGCGATGGAAAACTCTATCAAAAGTCAGGAAGAAGAAATGCCTTAGGTGTTGTAAAGTTTTTATTTCCCAATAAGTTCAATGTCTATATGCATGACACCCCTGCAAAATCACTTTTTAGAAGAGACAGACGTGCCTTTTCTCATGGATGTATTCGCTTAGAAAAGCCTATAGAACTACTTCACACACTAGGTTATGAACGCAAGACTCGTAAAAACAAATGGATTACACTGGAAAACAAAATCCCTGTCTATGTAGAGTACCATACTGTATGGGTTGATGATGAAGGCATTGTACAGTTTAGAGATGATATCTATGGGTATGAAAGAAAGCTTTTCTAGTCTATAACGACCACTTCCCCAAACGGTACTTCTTTTGCTTCAGGCATTACCCAAAGAACATCATAGGAAACTTCTTCTTTGGGGTATGAACCCTCTCCATCGGTAAAATAGATAAGCAGTGTCGAGTAGTCTATGTGTCTATCTATATATTCAAAAACAGGACGAAAGTCTGTGCCACCCCTTCCACTTAGCTCGTACACCAAAGGTTCTCCAGGTAAAAAAGTATGAACTGACTGTACTTTTGCATCTGCCGTTATAAGGTCTATCTCGTAGTTGGGGTATTGCTGCATCATAGAACTCACTTCACCTAAAAAGGTAGAGAGTAATGCTTCATCCACAGAGCCTGAGGTATCTACTGCTACAATGACACGTAGTAAATCAGAGCTCATACTTGGCAGGTAGATACCTCGGTAGAGAAATTTCATATTGGGTGGGGCAAAAGTATAAGAAGTTTTCGCATGAGAAGAGATGTAGCCATACAAAAACTCACGCCAGTCTACTTTATGGGAGAAATATTCAGGTACAACAAATGCTAAATCTTTAGGTAAATTCCCCTGACGTTTATGCTTTTGAAATATCTGTTCAAGACGTTCTTTCATCTCTTCACTTAACTCCTCACTCTCAGGAGTAGAAGATGCTTCCTCTTTGTCATCAGCATTCTCCTGCTCATGCGTCTCTGGAGCATCCATATCTGGAGTATGCTCTTTTTGCATATGCAAGTTTTCTACACCTGACTCATCAGAATCAGTTATCTGCTCAGTCTCCTGCTCCATACTATGGTCTGAGTTATCTATCATCTCTGCACGGAGCATCTCATAGACCTCTTCTACATACATACCGTCAAACTTCTCTTCAAAGTAGGCATACTCAGGCAGTTGCATACCATTTTTAACCAACATGGCGTTTACTACATAGTCTGTGGCAGTCTGCCAAAGCCATCTGGTACGACCATTGAGCCGTTCATGGTGTTTAAGCACAGAGTGCATTGCACCATTTGCCATAACAAACTCCACCTCTTCTAACGAGAGTCTCTCAAGATATTCAGAGTTGTAACGCATCTTTACGCCATCAGAAGTAAAGGTTAATATGTCATTGTTTTTTTCTAGAGGTATCGAAGATGCCACCGTACCAAAGTAAGGTTGTTCCAACATTAGTTTGGCTTTGGCTTTGGTGAGTTTTTCTTCGTAGGTCAACAGATAACTCCACCACCAAGGAGTTTATCTTCCTCATAAAAGGCTGCTATCTGTCCTTTGGCTAGTCCGAATACAGGCTCATTCAGTGTTACTTTTGCTCTACCATCACTGATAACAACATGACAAGGTACCGCAGTCGTTCGGTAACGTACTTTAACCATACAGTCAAATTCTGTGAGCTCTTTAAAAAGATTAATCTGCTTCACTTCAAAGGCATTCTCTTCAAGTTTTTCTTTGGTACCTACAACTATCTGATTACTCTCTGGATTAATCTTAAGTACAAAGTGTGGGTCATGTGCACCATCTACTGTGAAACCTCTACGTTTTCCTATGGTGTAGTGCATGTAACCTTTATGAGTTCCTACCACATTACCTTCAGTATCTACCGTTTCACCTGGTACATTGATGTCCATATGTTTGGCGAGTACTTCATCATAGGTATTTTCCACAAAACAGATTTCTGAACTCTCTGCCTGTGTGGCAAAGTCTTTAAGCACTTCGATGTTGGCTGCATACGCTTTTACATCTGGCTTTACCCATGTACCAAGAGGAAAAATGAGTCTTGGTAGCACCTCTTTTTTCACTTCACAGAGGAAATAACTCTGGTCTTTGTTTGCATCTTCTGCGGCATAGATAAACTCACCGTCACACTTGATGTAGTGCCCTGTAGCTACAAACTCAGCACCTACTTCATCAGCAAATTCTACCATCTTACCAAACTTAATAGTACGGTTACACATCACACAAGGGTTAGGTGTTAATCCTTCTTTGTAGCTCTCTACGAAGTAGTCATAGACCTCTTCTTTAAATTCATTTGATAAATCATGAAAATGTACTTTAATACCCAAATATTCACCCACACGCTGTGCTTTGGTGTAGTTGGATTCATGGTACCCTGGTTTATGGTGCAATTTCATATAGACACCTTCAACCTCATACCCCTCTTTTTGCAAGAGTATTGCTGTTACTGTGGAGTCAACCCCACCACTCATACCTACTAAAACTTTACCTTTTTTAGCCATTCTTTTCTACCTTGTCTACTTTCACAGCCATCTTTCCATCAACATTGATGAGTGATGCTGTGGCTATTTTCTTCTTTTTACGCATGAGGGAAACTGTTGTTAAATCCATCTGCGACACATCTATCTTATGTCCTACTTCTAAACTACGACTTTGCACAGTACCAAATGAAAGTTTGAGTACTTCATGCTCTTTTCTCTGTGTTTTTGAGACTTTTTTATTCACCATATCTAACACTTTTATCATAACTCTACGTTTTTCATGCACAGGTATAACATTGGCATATAGTATATCATTATTTAAGAGTATACATTCAAACACTTCAAGTCTTAAAAGGAGAACATCATCCACTTCCAAGTTGTCTAAACTTAAACTTGGCACCGTGACAAGGGGCAGTGCCAGTTCATAACTAGGTAAACTCTTATGTTTTTGCATCAAAGATGCTAGACGATTTGCCTGACTTTCACCATGCATCTCTATCCATCCAAATCTCCTATAAAACGCTCCAACAAATACCCTTTAGAAGCCACAAGCAGATCATCTGGTACTTCTTGACCTATAGAGAAATAACTCATCGGTACCTTATAGAGAAGCATAAAGTTTAGCAGTGTACCTAAATGCTTTGTCTCATCAAATTTTGAGATAATCACTGAATACAGATCAAGAAATGAAAAATTATTATAGATATCATCCATATCTTCATACTTCACTGTAGCAGAGAGTACTAAGTTAACTTCTACTTTTCTAGGCATATCTGACTGCACAAACTCTACAGTTTTAATGAACTTTTGCGTGTCATATGGGGACATTCCTGCCGTATCTACCAAGATGATATCGTAGTCTTTCAATGCTTCCAACACTCGCATAAATGATTCTACACTATCTACTGTCACATGCTCTATCTGCATGATATCTGCATACTGCCCCAGCTGATCAAATGCACCTACTTTGTAGCTATCCAAGTTCAAAAAGGCAACTTTATAAGGTCTTTCCATCATGTAAGCATAGCGTGCGGCAAGTTTTGCGATGGTCGTTGTTTTACCAACCCCTGTAGGCCCTACAAGCATCACAATCTTTGGTTCATCAAGCGACTCATCATCTACGACTTCCAACGCTTCATCTATCTCTTCAAGTATGTAAGAAACTAAAAGTTTTGCATCGCTCAAAATACTGTTACCCAGCAAAGAGACGAGTACATCATCAAGCCATTTTTTAGCGATACCTTTTTCCATAAACAGTCTCTTCACTTTACTTATAACACTATCATCTTCAACACTTAGCATATCTTCTTTCATGAGTGCCAACTGTTCTTTAAGCAGACTTAACTCTTCTAGTAACGCATGCTCTTCTGTCTGTTCTTCATTCTCATTACCTAAAGATTTTTCCATAAAAACCTCTTCAGGAACTGCGATAGAAACTTCACAGCGTAACATACCATCTTCGTACTTCACCTGTTTCGCAGAAAGCAGTTTGATGTTGGTACCATACTTCACCACTGCTTCTTCATAAGCTTCTTTAGGTGTTTCGGCTACAAATGTTTCATTTATCATATCGTCCTCTTCATATGCGAAAGTGGTGTGAGTACCGAAGTTCTCTGCATCCAACCTGGGTGAGGCAAGGTCAAAGTTTTGGTATTCATTTTTACATTTTCGTAAAATATTATATCTATATCGAGTGTTCTTGGACCATCTTTAAAAAGACGTTTACGTCCAAACACTTTTTCAACCCTCAACACATAACGTAACAATGCCTTAGGTGTCAGCATCGTCTCCACAAGTATGAGTGAGTTGTAAAAATCATCTTGTTCAGTATATCCAAAAGGTGGATTTTTTAAAATAGGTGCTGTCTCTACGACATGCACAAGGCTACTTCGTTTAAAGTACCAAAAAAGATGTTCAAAACGTCGTAAAACATCACCCACATTTCCACCTATACCAAGAAGGGCTTTATGTCCACCTCTTTCATGATAAGAAGAGGGATACAACGTTGTCTTTAACAAGGTATGTTGACTGTTTAGCTCTCTTTTTATCATGACTATATTTTACAGTACCTTCGCCTTACCATCTACCATAGCCACCATATCTTCTATGCGTATACCAAACTCATTGGGTATGTAGATACCTGGCTCTATAGTATAGACCATCCCATCTTCTATTATGGTATCAGACTTGCTAGAGATATAAGGCATCTCATGAATGTCAAGCCCTACCCCATGCCCTGTAGAGTGTACATAATACTCTCCAAAACCAGCACGCTCTATGATGTTACGTGTAAGTGCATCTACTTTTTTAGCCTTCATCCCTGAACGTGCTTTGGCTATAGCATTGTCATGTGCTTTGAGTACGGTATCATACGCTTTTTGTATCTTCTTTCGTTTGTAACTTTGGTTGGTATCAAACATGAGGTACTTGTCTGCCTGTACCGTACGTGTACGGTCAGAGCAGTAACGTTTGTACTTGAGTCCGGCATCTACTAAAAGTAGGTCATTTTTTTCTAACAGTGTAGATGTTGGGGTTGCATGTGGTTTAGCTGCATTTTTGTTGATGGCTACAATGGGGTCAAAACTCAATTCATACTTCCCAAAGTCACCCAAAACACCTTTTGCCATATGCGTCAAAGTATATTCATCTTTTCCAAAACCATTTTTTCTAAACTCTTTAGCCAAGTGATTAAAAGCTTTAGCACCAAGCTTCGCAGCTTTAGCGATGATTTTCAACTCATCATCTGACTTGATGATGCGCTTTTTATGTGAAAAATCAATCACTGGCTTAAAATGTACTTTTACATCAGAACGTACACGTTCAAACCCATCTACTGTCCACTCTTTAGGATCAAAAATCACTTTTTTGACTTTGGCTTTTTTAAGCGAGGAGATAGCCTCACCATAAAGGTCACCATTTATAATAACTGTTGCATCTACAACATGTTCATTGGCATCGAGTGTATAACGACTGTCTGTAATAAAAAACGCTTCTTTCCCTAAACGTAGATAGAGTGCATTGTCACAGCTATAGCCACATTCATAATAAATAGCATTTTCGTCTTTGAGCATATAGTTCATAGATGACCTTTAGTGAGTTGGATAGAATATCGCCCTCCTCTCGGAGGAGAGGAAGGAGTATAAAATTATTTTTGTTGTGCTTTGGCTTGCTGTTCTTTCATCATTTTAACTTCGTTTAAAATCTGAGTCATTCCTACCATCGCCAAGTGGTAACCAAATGGTCCCATTCCCGCAATCTGTCCAGCACATACAGGAGCAGTCAATGACTTATGTCTAAACTCTTCTCTTTGGTAGATATTTGAAAGGTGTACTTCAAGCGTAGGTATCTGTACCGCAGCGATAGCATCACGAATAGCAATAGAAGTATGTGTATAAGCTGCTGGGTTGATAATGATACCATTCGCATCACCAATACACTCTTGAATTCTATCAACAATCTCACCCTCTAGGTTAGACTGGAAAAATTCGATTTCAATTTTGTTTTGATCTGCAAATGCCTTCATTTGAGAGTGAATATCTTCTAATTTCATAGGACCATATACATTTTGCTCTCTAATACCGAGCATATTGAGATTTGGACCTTGGATTACTACTATTTTCATGTTTTACCTTATCTGTATAATTTAGGATATATTTTAGCGAAATTGTTTTAATATTCGTAGTCAAGAATAACTATATAATGACTATCTACCGATACAATGTTCCAACGCTTCATTTATCTCGGGGTACCTAAATTTAAAACCCTTATCTGTTAGTCGTTTAGGATATACCTCTTTAGAATCTATCAATGCACAACTGGCTTCTCCATATATGAGTTTTAAAATTTGTTTTGGTAAAGGTAGTAGTGTTGGACGATTTAATGCTTTACCTAAGGCTTTTGTAAAGATAGCATTATCTACTGGATGTGGTGTCACAGCGTTAAAAATACCTGTCTCTTTTGTATCTATAAGAAAATGATATATGCTCATTAAGTCATCTATCTGTATCCAACTTGTCATCATCTTCCCATTATCTATATTTCCACCAAGTCCAAGTCTAAACGGTAAAAGCATTTTAGACAGTGCACCACCTTCTTTTCCAAGCACAACGCCAAAACGTAGTATAGCAGTAGGTTTGGTACAACCTAATGCCACCTCCTCCCACTCTGTACAAAGTTTAGCTAGGAAATCATCTGCATACTCAGTACAGAATTCGTTATAAGACTTATCATTTGGATATATTCCTATGGCTGATGTGGAGATAAAATACGATACATTACTTTTTTCAATAGCACTTACCAGTTTTTTCGTTGTTTCTACCCTACTGCTGATGAGTACTTCTTTGTAGGCTTCATTCCAACGCTTAACTATAGGAGCTCCTGCAAGGTTTATAACTACCTCTACATATTTTAGTTTTTCTGTCAATATCTCTACGCTATCATCTCTATGTAACACAACCACATTGACTAAAGTATTTTGTAAAGCCTGCCCTACAAAACCACTGGCTCCTGCTATAGCTATATATCTCATCATATTATCTTTGAAACTCTTTTTTAATCAATTTTTTATCATTTCTTATAGCCTCAATGGAATTATAATTCTTAATATTAGTACTACTTCCTTCTATTTTTGTTACCGTAATGCTTACCTTATCTGTTTTATCTACACACGATGAGGGTTGATTTCCGTAACCAAGTAGCTTATATACTACTACAAGAGCAATCAGAAAATATCCCATCCATAAATTTGCTTTATGCAATAAAATCGCCTGTTTAACTCTTTTGACATAAGGTTCTACCGTAACAAAACCCTTTAGACATTTCAGACGTTTCCCATATCCAAACCACGATGATATCTTTACATTTTTCTTTGAAACACATATTTCATTGTAGAGTTTTCTTATGAGAAAACACTCCAAATATATCAGTAGCAGTAGAATTGATATAAGAATAAACCCGATAGAGTAAATCAGTATATTTTCAATCATTTTTTTCTTCCTTTATCTTATTTACTCAACTTTCGCACATAAATTCCACTAAATCCACGAACTTAAGTTGAGTATTAAAGCCCATAAATAGGCACTTTTGAGTATAATTTTGTTACCACAACATCATTATAAAGGGCTTATCTTAACTTTCGCACCTAAATC
>VCAW01000254.1 GCA_013607775.1 Campylobacterota bacterium
AACTAATCCAAAAACTCATGGAAGAGTATAACATACATAGCTTTTCTCTCGCAGGGCACTCTATGGGCGGGATTGTCATTTTATTGGCAGATAGATTACCTATAGAAAAGCTTATACTTATAGATGCATTGGGGATTCATGTTAAGGCAACTAGTATGCAACTAAAGTATCAAAAAATAAAAATTGTAGATGAATTACCATTTTTAAATACTCATAACAAAGAACAACTAAAAGAGATGATGAAAATGGCTATGTACAAGCCACTGTATATGCCTAACTTTATGTTAGAACATATCATAGCCAAGAAAGCAGAAGTTGTAGCGTTTGAGAGAAAGAAGTTTTATACTATTGTAGATGAAAATATGGTTCATAGGGAGGATTTGGAAGCCGAGATAAAAAATGTCAAACAAAAAACACTCATAGTATGGGGTAAAGAGGACTTAAGTTTAGATGTAGCCTCTGCCTATAAAATGCATGAACTTATAGAAAACAGTACTTTGAAAGTGTATGAAGAGTGTAGACACTATCCGCAAGTGGAAAAGCCAAAAGAGTTGGCTAGAGATATCATGGCATTTTTAAAATAAAGGAGTTTTCATGTCACAAGTCATTATGATGTTTCTTTTTCCTATAGGGTTGTACTTTTACTTCTTTGTAGAGCGTAGAGACAGATTAAAGTACCAAAAAGTTTTTGATGACTTTGGGACTAAAATAGAAACAGACAATATACTAAGTGACACAGAGAAAAAAGAGCAGTACATCCAAATGCTTAAACAAAATGGCTACAAGATTACCCAAAGTACAAGCACCCAAGTAAGAGGTGAAAAGAAGATTTTGAGTATGAGTCTGTTGGCTATGAGCATAGGGGCGTATTATGTGGGTGTGTTTGTTTATTTGGGGTACTATTTTTGGGTACAGAAGCCTCATGTGGTGCAATATAGGGTCTAATATAGAATAAATAAATGTAAACCATGTAAGATGTAAGCTCCTCATTATTTCCTCATTTTTTCTTATTATACTTTTGTAACTAGATTTAAAAGGAAAAACTTGAAACAACTCTATAAAAAATTTACTACCTTTTTGGGTACATGGACAGGCTCTATCATTGCTGTACTGATACTCACTTCTTTTGTGGCGCAATCATTTATTATTCCAAGTGGGTCTATGAAGTATTCGTTGCTTATTGGCGATATGCTCATAGGGCAAAAATTTGCCTATGGTACGCCTACACCT
>VCAW01000255.1 GCA_013607775.1 Campylobacterota bacterium
ATAGCTCTCTATTTTTTAGCTAGTTGAACTATTTTACGAAATTATCTAGATTCATGAATCTCTATTTCGTTATTTGGGTAAATGTATGTATTGACAATACATCTACAAAATGATATACTTGATTGTGGTGAAGGAATGTGTTTATGAAACCCATACGATGGAATGAAGAAAAGAATCAACTTCTTACTTATGCAAAGAAAATTGAGTTTTGAGATGGTGTTAGAAAAGCTAGAATGTAAAGAGGTGTTGGCGAGACGTTAGCATCCTGATAAGCAAAGATACCCTCATCAATTTATATTTGTTTTAGAACTAAGTGGATATATTTGTTATGTGCCATTTGTAGAAAATGATGAAGAGATATTTTTAAAAACGATTATACCTAGTAGAAAATTAGCCAAAGAATTTAAAGGAGCTAAAAATGAAAAAAAATGAATTTATATATGACAATGAAGAGTTAGCTCTTCTTGAAGAGATAGCAAATGGTGAGTGGATAGATGATACTTTAGATAAAGATACTTTGGATGCATATGCACAAAGTGCTGCATATACTAAGTCACTGACAGAGAAACGACAAACGACTATACGCTTTGCAGTGAATGATTTAGCTATCATAAAAGCTAAGGCAAAAGAGATGGGTATAGGGTACCAAAACCTCATTCAAACCTTAGTACATAATTATGCACATGACAAAACAAAACTAGGGCTATAAACGCTTTTCAATCCAAGATTTGTTATACTCAATCTATTATCAAAACTAGGAAGCACATTGAAACACCTTATTGACTTTATCGAAACAAAAGATGTGAGTAAAACATCTATTTATGAACAACTTAAATGTACCAAGGAAGAGGCACAGTTGGTGCAGCATATTTGTAAACGGTATGTGGCAGGGCTGGAAGAGGTATCTGTACTTGAAGTGCTGCAAGAGAACTTCTCTTCTGAGGGGTATGTCTATTTAAAAAAGCTTGGACTGGTGAAAAATCTGCTTGATTTAGGCTGGCTTATTCAGGTGAGCTTTGGGCAGGTGAAGGCGCATGAAGCTTCTAAGCTGGAGTTACTCTCAGCATCTGTGACACCTAGTATTTCACTACTTCGTCTGCTTGAAGAAGGTTCACTTGAAATTTTTTTACCAGAGGTGAAACCCTACACTGACCACTTGGAATACCTGCAAGACCAGTTTGATATGGTGGCACTTTTGCATAAAATCTCTACTTTTAAACAAGGATTTGCCGACAACTCTCTAAGCATCGGACGGCTTAAGAATAAGTTGACACTCTTGACTGCACGTATAGAAGAGCGTGTGAAGATGACGGAGACTCCCATTGTAGTAGAGGAGTTTTTTAAAGAGAAAGAACTAGATGAAAAAGAGAAGCGTATCTTTTTGGCATTGCTGAAAGAGGAGTACTCAGGTGGAGAGGGACAGTTTAGAGATATGAACACCCTCATAGAACTCATCAGCTTTGATGAATACGAGAAGATAAAAAACCGTGCCTTGTTAGAAGAGGGTGCGAAGCTCATCACAGAAGAGATTATCGACTATGAAGAGATACTCAATATGTTTGGTGGTGTAAGCCGTTCTTTTTACTTACAAGAAGAGGTAATGCAACGTATTATTCACCCAAAGAAAAAGAAAAAAGTTGCCAAACTCAAACTTAATGAGCTTGTAGAGGAACAAGAGATTTTTGAATACCTTAAACCTACAACGACACTGGATGATGTGGTGCTCCACCCCAAAACGAGAGAGACGCTAAACAATGTTGTCAAACAGGTTGACAAAGAGGTGTTTAAAAAGCTTCGTGAGTGGGGCATAAAAGACAAACGTAAAGGTATTGATGCACGCATCATCTTCTACGGTTCAGCAGGGACAGGTAAGACAATGACAGCGATGTCTTTGGCTAAAACACTCAAGCGTCCTATCTTGTCATTTGACTGTTCAAAGATATTGTCAATGTACGTGGGTGAGAGTGAGAAGAATGTGCGTAAAATCTTTGATGACTTTAAAGAACTGAGTAAAAAAGCAAAGGTTGACCCTATCTTGTTGCTCAACGAAGCAGACCAGTTTTTAAGTGCAAGAAGTGAAGGTACAGGAAGTTCTGCAGATAAGATGCATAACCAGATGCAAAATATTTTCTTAGAACAGATAGAGAAGTTTGAGGGTATCCTCATTGCAACGACAAACTTGCTTGGCAACATAGACAAAGCCTTTTCACGACGTTTTAACTACAAGATAGAGTTTAAAAAACCAGGTAAAAAACAGCGTCTGCGTCTATGGCAGTTTATGCTTCCTGAAAATGCAGACTACAAAGAGGGCTTTGATATGACAGAGCTTGCACGCCATGAACTTACAGGTGGGCAGATAAATCTCATCATTAAAAATACAGCCTATAAAGTAGCGGTACGAGAAGAGTCCGTATTTTCCAACCAAGACTTTCTAGAAGAGATAGAAAAAGAGTTAGGCTCTAGCTTTGAAGGTGCCAAAAGTATGGGATTCAAAGTCTAATTCATTTTTGAGGTAATACTTAGGTAATACAAATCCTTTAAGATACGGAGACCGATAAAAAACTTATAGGAAGAACCCGATGAAAACCCAATAC
>VCAW01000256.1 GCA_013607775.1 Campylobacterota bacterium
ATTCTTTTGTCATTTTTTACTCCTTTTGTTTGATTTGCAGTATGCATTCCTACCCAGAAAGTGGAAACGAAAAAAAGTTTATTCGCACCTCTCTATGACTATCTCTTTCCCTCTTTTGTCATAGCTTACAGACTTCATATATTATCTTAGATATATTATAGCAAAAGTTTTGTTGTCTACTTTACAATCCCAAACATCCTATTGATTTTATCTTTATCAAAGGGCTCTGTATCCATCAATGCTTCATCTGCACCATCTTGATATGTACCTCCACTATCTTCGCCAAATGCATCTCCTCTTCCTCCTGTACAAACAGGATACTGTTTATCCTTTTCGAAAGGCAAGATTTTCTCCAACACTATAGTATGTCGCCAGTCATCCCCGAAATCATACACATAGTCTATCTTGTCTTTTTCGTTGACAAGCTCATGGTCTATACTAAAAAAAGACTCATCTTTAATACCCCCACCCCAAGAAAAAGAGTCTTCAAGACTTTCTTTATCTGTATATCTGCTACCCAATGCTTTAAACTCATGAAGATGACAGTCCATCCATTCAAAAAGTGTTTGTATAATGTTATGCAGAGTATAAAAACTTGCAGATGATTCCACTAGTACCCTACGCCATACAGGTGGTTTTGCTCCTTTTATCGAAATCTTTAATTGATATATCTCTTTTTCCATTTCCTTGACCTCATCTAAGTCAAATTTTAAATTTTCTCTTGTCTTTTCATAAGATTCAACTATTAAAGATTGCATGCCTTCACCTACACTCATGTTGTAATGTCCCATAACACCATCACAGATAATACGCCCCTCATAAGACAGCAACAATGCCTCAAAAGGTGTATTATCTGGCGATAGTAGCCTAGACAATTTATCATACCCTCTATATACATAATAACACTGGTCATTTTTACTATCCCAAAAAATCGCATTACCATTAGAAAACTTTTCCATCGCATAAAAATCAGAATGAATATGTTTTGTTTTTAAATTATTGAGTATCACAATATTATAAGTACTAACTTTTTTACTAGAGATATAGTTAGCAACTAACTCTTGAAAATTGTCTACTAAAAATACTCGTAACTTCAGATAGTAACTATCTTTTACAGCAGATTCTTTTAGAAGAAATTTACCTTTTTTATCTTTCTCGTATATTACCTTATAACGTTGGTTATTCATATCGCAATATTCATGCCCAACAAAAGCCATAAACCTAGACCATACAGCATAAAATTCTGTTACCTCCGTGTTGCTTAGTAGTGCATGTGGAGGAGTAGGTTCAGAAGATTGAAGGGACTCAAAAGGTGTTGCTTTCTTATTTAGACAACATTTTTTATATTTTTTGCCACTTCCACAAGGACAGGCATCATTTCTACCGACATTGTAACTAGGAGAATTTACTACTCCACCAAAACTATTTTGGAGTGACTTTGTATTTTGTTTCTCTTCATGCCGCTGTTTTCGTATTTCATTCATAGCTATGCTAAAAGAAATCATCAGTTCTACCAAGCGTTGCAATTCATCTTCATCAACATCTTCGCTCTCAGATATTTCATAAGCAACAACAATCATAAGTGTAAACATATCTGATACTTCTTCAGAACGAAATGCTCTTAGCATATCATCACGAATATTTTCAGGGTTTTCTATCAAACCAATATCATACATTTCTGCTACACTCTCATGCAAATAATACACACTATCAACCACATCTATCACTCTATCTTCTTTAGGTATGGTTTGCAAAATATTTTTTGCCCACTCACCCATAAAAGAAACAAAATCTTTATCTTTAGATAACATAAGAGAACGTTCCATATGTTCTATCATTTTATTTTGATAGCCAAAATAGTTGTCAAAAAAAGATTGGATTTTATCTACATTGTCAAACGCAATATACTCACCCATTCTATCTATAAGATTTTGTTGATTTGCACTTATAGTAGGATTCATAAGCTCTATAAATATTTCAATCGTCTCATCAAAAGCAGTTAATTCATTTTTAGTCTCTTTTTTTATAAACTTATCAAATTTTTGTATTTCTTTTTTCATTTCAATCCTCTCAATCTTATCTTAATCTCTCAAATACCTATCTGTCCAGTTTCACCACGTTATGGTTGCCTAGTTTCATGAGTAAAAAAGTGATAGCTTAATAAACATGATAGTAAAATCTTTACACCATATAAGGATTTTAAAATGTCACAAGTC
>VCAW01000257.1 GCA_013607775.1 Campylobacterota bacterium
AGAGATGTTGAAATGGATAGATAGTTTACATATTTTAATAATATGTTTAATACATTAAAGAAAAATATTATAATAGGAAATGACATGAAAAAAGATAATGATGAAAGAGATCCAAAACAAGAAGCTTTTGAAGAAACAGGAATATCTTTTGAAGATGTACTTGCAGATCAAGAGCAGAACAATACCGAAGATCAAGAGCCAAACTTCATAAAGGATGATATCACACTTGAAGAACCTTTGACATATTCAAGAGATGCGGAATTAAGCAAACAAGACTTAGAAGAAATGAAAAATATTTTCACTCAAGACGATAATGAGATATTAGATGTGCCAACGATGATAAATAAAGTTCATACAGAAAAAATTAATAATTAAAGATTTATTATGATTACTAGAGAAGATGTTGAAAAAGAAATCTACAAGATGTATAAAGTTCATCCTGGTATGAAAGATATAGATTATAAAGTTAGATATAGAGCGGAAGATTTAGCAAAGAACTATACTAAAGATGATGTTAAGGGGATGAAAGGAGCTTTTTTACCACAAGACAGAAAGTTATTAATTGCAGCGGAGAACCACGCAGATTTAGAAGATGTACGCACAACAATAAAACATGAATTATATGGACATGCTGCAACCTATAATATGGAAAAAGAACAAAAAAGAGATCTTCTAAATGGCATCCAAATATTACAAAAAGACCCGAAAGTAAAAGAGTATTGGGATCTTGTTAATAAACTTCATCCAGACTATACCAAAGATATGCAAGCCGAAGAAGTATTTGCATATATGACAGAAAAAAGTGAAGTTGGATTAAAGATAGTAAATGATGTGAATTATAGAGTAAGATCATATGATGATATAAAAAATGTTTCTCATCATCTCCAAAATGATATGCTAACAGGTAGAGCTACACAAAAGATAAGACCTGAAAGAAATGATATACAATTCAGAAAAGAAGATTATGCTGAAAAGGTAGCTACTCAATTTATAGATGCTATGGAAAAAGGTACCGCACCCTGGACTAAGCCATGGACGGCAGACGAGCTTTCCAAATCTGTACCATATAATGCAAGTACTGGAAACCGTTACCAGGGTATTAATATGATTAACCTCATGGGTAAGAGTATGGAAACTGGAGATCCACGTTTTTTAACGTATAAGCAAGCTCAAGGAATGGATGCTAATGTTAAAAAGGGTTCTAAAGGTATTGGTATAGAGTATTGGCAATTTACCAAAGAAGAGATAGCAAAAGATAAAGATGGAAAGAAGATTTATATAGATGGAAAGCCAAAAAAAATACAAGTAAAACTAGACAAGCCAAGAGTTTATTACGCAACTGTTTTTAATGGAAAAGATATTGAGGGATTGCCAGAGTTAAAAGTAGAGAAAGACTCTGTAAAAGAGTTTAATGCCAATAAGGAAGCAGAGAATGTTTTAAAGCACTCTGGAGCTTCAATAAGGCATCAAGCAGGGGATAGAGCCTATTACAGCCCTAGAGCAGATGAGATAGTTTTACCAAACAAAGACCAGTTTAAAAGTGAAGCTGCTTATTATGGTACCGCATTGCATGAATTAAGTCATTGGACAGGTCATGAAAGCAGACTTAATCGTGATATGAGTGGTAAATTTGGTACACCTTCTTATGCTAAAGAGGAATTAAGAGCAGAGATAGGATCTTTTATGACCGCTGCTAAAATTGGAGCACCTTATGAACCTAATGCAAGTCATGCTTATGTTGAAAATTGGGTATCTTTATTAAAAGATAAACCAAAAGAAATTTTTCATGCTTCAAGTGATGCAAATAAAATTTCTAACTATATTATAGATCTATCAAGAGATAAAAATATTGAAGTGGGCTAGTCGGTTAACTCCTCCTTGTTCCATTTATAACCATAAGTAACATTTTTCTCAGTTACAGGAGCCGTTGAAACGGCTTGCTCTAGAAGTCTTCTAAATACAAGACCTCTGTGTTTTGATAATCTACGATTAAATCTGAAGGTAAATTCTTCCAAATAGGCTTGTAAGTGGTATGTTGCAAATGCACCTTGATGTGTACCGAGTATCCAACGTTTTA
>VCAW01000258.1 GCA_013607775.1 Campylobacterota bacterium
GGGCTTTTTATGGGTGTTTGTTTCATGAATATTTTGTGATATCAAGGGCTATAAAGCAATCAGCGTGTGCACTTGCCTGGTCACTTGCCACTAAGAGGTTTTGAGGTGAATTTTATGTATTATTTAGGTGCGAAAGTTAAGTTATCATCGTTTAGTACATGAGCAGTGAGTGCAATGATGGGGGTATGCTGTAAGCCAGACTCTTTTTCTATAGACAAAATCTCTTTCGCCGCATCAGTTCCAGAGAGTTTGGGCATCGTTTCATCCATGAGTATAAGGTCATATTTTCTATGTGTAAATTTCTCTATCGCCTCTAGTCCATTCACTACAATGTCACAGTGTATGCCGAGATTTTCAAAAAGTATTGCAAGAAACATACTGCTTGTCTGTGAGTCTTCTACTATGAGAATATGCTTCCCTTGAAGTACAGCATCTGGAATCTCTTCCTCTAACTTTTCTGAGGCATCTGCATCTACCTCTTTAAGTGGGAGAAGAAGGGTAAATATACTGCCTTCCCCTTCTTTACTCTTTAGCGTCAGGGTACCTTGCATATGCTGTGTCAGCTGTTGACTTATGGCCAAACCTAACCCTGTCCCACGATAGCTATGTTCCATAGGTACTTCTGCTTGGGAGAAAGGCTCAAAAATGGCTGATTGTCTCTCTTTGGAGATACCTATGCCATGATCTTTAACACGAATCATCAGGTTCCCTTTTTTATAGCCAATAACACATTTGATCTTAGCATTTTGCGGTGTAAATTTGATGGCATTGGAAAGGAGGTTCGAAAATATCTGTTTGATTTTATCTATATCTCCGTAAAGATATTTCGGAAGACTTTTTTTATATACTATTTTTAGGCTTACTCCTGCTTCACGTGCTTGTGCCTGAAAAAGTTCACCTGTTAAAAAGAGTGCATTAAAAGGAGAAAAAGTCTCATTTTTTAGAAGCATTTTTCCACTCTCTATTTTACTTACATCCAACAAGTCACTGATGATTTTCAAAAGTGTATCTGATGCGTTGTTAATAATGCCAAGGTAACGTTGTTTAAGTGGGTCTTTTTCCATTTCACTGAGTATAGAGATGAATCCTACTACCGCATTGAGTGGTGTACGAATCTCATGAGACATGTGCGCCAAGAACTGACTCTTGTTTAATGATGCCTCTTCTGCTCTTTTTTTAGCCCGCTGTAAAAGTGTATTCATCTTCACAAGCTCAGTTTGTTTCTGTTTTAACTTTTTTTCATTCTCTATACTGTGTATCAGTCTAGTGACAGTATGTTTAAAAGGGATATTTTCTATGGGCTTCAGTACAAAGTAAGAGATACCAAGGTTTATAGAGGTCAAGAGATAGTCCACTTCATTATGTGCAGAGATAATCACTATGTTTTGCAAAGGATGGTTTTTAAGTATTTGCTCACTCATTTTAATGCCATTGAGACGTGGCATATTGATATCGGTAAAAACGATGTCATAGCGAACACCAACCTTTTTATAATAGGTTTCATATTTTTCTAAACCATCTACGCCATCTACGGCAAGGTCTATAGAGGGGAAAAACTCTTTCAGTAGTTCATAGGTGCTTTCACGTACAATATCACTGTCTTCGACATAAAGTATATGTAAATCATTGTCAAATTTTCCAACATGATTGGCTAGTGTGTGTTGCATGCTTCCTCCAATGTACCATCTAAATGTATCTGTAGTCCTAAATGCCTGTTAATCTCTATAAGTCTGGAAGATACATCATCTGTAGCTTCAATCTCATAGAGTTTTTCCGCCATATTTGTATGTCCCATCTGAGAAAAGAGTCCTTGTAATGCATGGAGTATCTCATTTATCTCTTCAAGATTAGAGACCGTTATGCTCTCTAATGTTTGCAGTGTAACAAATTTTTCTAACGTTGAGTAGAGCTCATTTTCACCTTGTGTCACAAGCGTATCCACTTGTGCTTTTGTAAATCCAAATGTCACAAGATACTCATATGCAATACCTACTGTCTCATCAATAATTTGTTTCATATTAACCTTAGGTATCTACTTTTATTATCTAGAAGTATTATATCGTATCTTCATTTTAACATACAAATTATATGTAGTCATGATATAATAACATCATACGGTACACAGGGGAGAAGAACGTACATGCCAAAACTTGACCATCTTTTTTCTCTTGATTACCATCCAAAACTCTTTCATATACTCCTTTCATTTACACTGTTAGGTCTTTTTTCCGCCAATCTTTTAGGTCCTGGTCTCATGGCATACATCATCTATGATGTCATACCTCACAGTTACATTTATATCTGGCTATTCATGCATTTTCTTGTACTAAGCCTACGATTGGGCATATCTGTTTCATTTAAAAAAAACTTAGGCAAAAATAAAGAGATAAGGATTCAATATTTAAAAAAGACCATCATATTATTTGGAATCACAACTACTTTGTATGCACTTGCCATTTGGGGTAGCTTTTTTTATCATGCTTCTGATTTGCAAATTTTTACACTTTCCATCATCATGATTGCACTGGCAGCGGGTGCACTGGCAACACTGATTAGTATCTATCATCTCTATCTGCTCTTTGTACTAGGTATGATGACGCCTCTCATTACTATGTTTGTCTACCATGGAGGGGAGATGTTTAATATCTTTGCAATCGTCTTGTCCATCTTTACCCTTTCAACG
This sequence comes from Campylobacterota bacterium, assembly GCA_013607775.1. GTDB lineage: Bacteria > Campylobacterota > Campylobacteria > Campylobacterales > Sulfurovaceae > Sulfurovum. The sequence goes on from VCAW01000258.1 coordinate 2,684, forward strand.
GTAAGTGCAGGCTATAAGCAGTACCAAGCTCTCAAGAACACTATCTCTTTGGAAGAGACTTTTCAAACCATTTTTGACAAATCATCCGATGGTATCATTCTGATACAAAATAACCGTTTTAAAGATTGTAATACCTCTGTAGTAAAAATGTTTCAGTATGACTCAAAAACTGAAATACTCAATACCCACCTCTCTAAGTTTATGCCTGAGAAACAGCCTGATGGGATGAACTCTATAAAAAAGATGTTCCAAACTCTATTGGAAATTTCACTTTATTCTTCCACCCGTTTCACTTTTTGCCTTCCACTTTTCCAACCCTCAAACAAGCATCTGAGATTGTAGCATAAATGAGAGTGAGTGGAAGAATGGTTTTGGTTATTTCATTGCTTTTTTAGCATT
>VCAW01000259.1 GCA_013607775.1 Campylobacterota bacterium
ATATCTATTGGATCTATTCCTGCATTTGATTGTGGGTATGGTAAATTTACACTTCTTAAATCGTCAATTATATTTGTGGTGTCTATAAAGTCTTTGAGAAGTTTCATTCCACCAAACGGTGTCACTTTTTTATCAGAATATCGTATTTTTAGCTCACCCATTTGGCGACTCCTTGCAAACTTACTTTTATTCTGTCTGTATGGTACTTTTTATTGGCTTAATTTTTTGCTATTGCATAATTTGGGTTGAATATAATCATGGGTCACAGTACTGGAGAAGTATCACTTATGGTGAAGATACAAACATCGGTTCAAAAGTCGCTGCCCGCGGTGATGCTTACGAAGCTTACTTTACAGAACCACTTGTAGATGATATTTTATCTCTGCAGATCCGCTATACCTATATAGACTATAAATATACGGGAAGTAATGGTTTCTTTGGAAGTACTTCAGAGAAATCTGAGCTAATTACACCAACAACAGTTGATGGGCGTGGTTATTCAGTAGTTGACAAAGCACAAGATATCCGTTTCTATATCCGCTACAGATACTAAAAAGAGATTTTCTCTTTTTAGTATAACACTTATACTTCTTTTTTTAATTCTTCAAGTTTTTCTTTAACAGCTGCAACATGCCCTTTTACACGGACTTTTTCCCATTTGGCTCGAATTATTCCCTCCGGGTCTATGATGAAGGTTGAGCGGACAATGCCCATATACTCTCTTCCGTAATTTTTCTTCAACTGCCAAACACCATACTTCTGCATCATCTCCGTACTTTCATCACTTAAAAGCGTAATACCTAGATTATGTTTTTCTATGAAGTTTCTATGTTTTTTGGTCGAATCTGCACTCACACCTACAATGACAACATCAAGTGATGAAAAATCCGGTGCAGCCTCTGTAAATTCACACGCTTCTGTCGTACAACCTGGTGTATTGTCTTTTGGATAAAAGTACAAAACTACCCATTTTCCTTTAAGATCTCGCAAACAGATCTCTACATCATCCTGATTTGGCAAGCAAAAATCAGGTGCTTTTTCTCCAACTTCAATCATAGTAACTCCTTATATAGTTTAATAGACGAATAATAGCAAATATACCCAAATACCGCTAAACGAAGTCAGCACAATACCGACAAAACTCTTTACAGCCAACTTTCTATGTGCTCTTGAAGCAAGGCCTGGCAGTTGTTTCGCTCTATATTCACGATTTCCAAATACAACTGTCATAACCCAATAAAAAAGAGCGACAGTTGCAATAAT
>VCAW01000260.1 GCA_013607775.1 Campylobacterota bacterium
GCATTGGCTTCCTATAATGATATTATGGTTTCTATCGTTGCAGAGGTAGCCCGTAACTATATCAACTACAGAACTGCCCAAGAGCGTATTGCGTATGCGAAACGAAATATTACTATCCAAGAGCGTGTCACCAAGATTACCGAAGTGCAGTTTAACTCAGGCAATGTCTCTGAACTGGATATGCAACAAGCACGCGCACAACTCTATGCTACACGTTCTGCCTTGCCTTCATTGAAACTCAATATGATTAAAGCACGTAATGCCATCGCGGTACTTATGGGCTCCGATATTACTACAGTAGACAGACTTTTACAGTTGCATACTGGTTATGATAATGTTGGCAAGTATATCAATACGAAAAAAAGTTTTATTCAAATCAAAGAAGGAGATAGAGACAACATTAACGTCTCTCTTGTCCCTACTGCAAAGTTTAGCCCTCATCATAAGATAAGATGCAGGACTCTTAAGTCAACGTCCTGACCTAAAAGTAGTAGAATATAAACCCCATGCCAATGCGGCACAAATTGGGCTAAAAGAGGCAGAACTCTACCCTAGTTTTACACTTTTTGGAAACATAGGGCTGAATGCAAACAATGCACTTGGCTCATGGACGATAGGTGGCAATGCCTTAGGCATCACTGCCGGGCCGGCTTTCTCATGGAATATCTTTCAGTATGACCGTATAAAAAACCAGATACGCTTACAAGATGCTGTGTTTGAAGAGAGTTTGGTTAACTACAACAAAAAAGTACTCTCCGCTGTCTCTGAAGTCTCCGATGCACTACATGGCTACAGACTAACCAAAGAACAACTCGATGAAAACAAAAAGGCAGTCAACGCCACAGTACGTGCATTTAACATCTCTATGACGCAGTATAATGATGGCTTAGTCTCTTACCAAAGATTGCTCAGTACAGTAGACAGTCTTACCCGTAACCAAGACAGATATGCACAGATAAAGGGTGCCTTGGCGACCAATGTCATTTTGCTCTACAAAGCACTTGGTAGAGGATGGCAGATGAATAAGGGGAAAGCCTATGTTTCTCGAGAGATGGCAGAGAAGATGAAAAAACGTACCGATTGGGGTCTCTTTCTTGATGAGAATATGACACGATTGCCAAAAGGGTTTACAGATGAGTAACCCCTTCCCTCACGAACTCTCTGCTGGGGATGTCTATTTCTCACCCATGCTTCTGGTGATTGTGTTAGCATTCTTTGCAGCAGGAATTACGGTATTGATATTAAATAAGATTAAACTCTCACGTTACATCTTTGCTTCACCCTATGTCTTTGTGGCAATCATGGTACTTTATATGGTACTGATAGATGCATTTTGGATTAAATTTTAAAGGTTAAATTATATGAAAACACTTATCAAACTTATACTCACGCTCACGATACTTGGCTTGGCAGGCTACTATGGCTACCATCGTTTTGAAGCGTACATAGACAATCCTTGGACACGTGATGGGCAGGTACGTACACAGGTGATACAGGTTACACCTCGTGTAAATGGTATGGTTATCAAGATAGATGTAGTCGATAATCAAAAAGTTAAAAGAGGTGATTTGCTCTTTGAGATAGACCCCTCAATGTATCAAGTAAAAGTAGATCAGGCAAAAGCAAGACTCCAACGTACGCTTGAAGCTGCAAAAGGTACGAAGATAGAGTATGAACGTGTACAAAAGATATACGCGAGAGACAAAGGTGCCGTGTCGCAAAAAGATTTGGTACGTAACGAGACAAACTACCACAAATCACTCGCAGACATCGACTCCTCACGTGAGTCACTTAAAACGGCAAAACTCAATCTCTCTTATACCAAAGTCTATGCCGAAGTCGATGGCTACGTCTCAAACATTAACTTCCAGATAGGTTCACAAGCCTCTGCAAATAAACCCATCTTAGCACTGGTAGATGAGAATGCATTTTGGGTCTTTGGTTTCTTCCGTGAAGATGCCATCCCTGAAGTAGAAGTAGGAGACACAGCCAAAGTCACTCTACTGGCTTACCCAGACACCCCACTTTCTGGAAAAGTATCATCCATCGCATGGGGCATCGCCCACTCCGACGGTAACCCTGGAAACAACCTCCTTCCTTCTGTTAAGCCTGTATTCCAGTGGATACGCCTAGCACAACGCATTCCTGTGCGCATCAAACTAGATAAGCTTCCTGACAATGTAAAGTTAAGGGTTGGGTTGACGGCTTCGGTGATGATTTTAAAAGGTGAAGAGGAAAAATAAATGTTTGAAAGATAGCCGATAAATTTTCGCTAGGTAATTTATTGGCTACTCTGTTCAGTTATGTGTTTAGTCATATGCCTGTTGTCGATGTTTAAAATCAATTACAGCAATAATCAGTTTTTCATCTTCAATCAAATAAAATAGTATATAATTACCAATTCTATACCTATAATAACCTTCTAATTGACCCTTTAACTTCTTTATATTTGTTCCATAGTACGGATTTTCCCGTAATTGAGGATAAACAAAATTTTCTATTTTTGAATAAAGTTTTTTATCTATTGTTGTTTTTAATTTTAAAAATGTCTTCGTTTCTGCAATTTGATATTTAGACAATTGTGTAATCACCGTTTTTCAGATCATCTAAACCATTCATTAGGTTTTTTACAAGTTCTTTATCATCTATAATTTCTTTCATTTCATCATTATCTACAAACTGAGAAGATGTTAAATACTGCATTGTCGCAAACTCAATAAAGTTTGAAAGGTTTCTCTTCTGCCCTTCTGCGGCAAGCTTAATCATATTGTAAACGGAATCATCTACTCTCATTGTTACAGTTTTCATAATAGCTCCCGAATATTTATATTTACTATTATATTCAATTTTATTCATAATGTCAATGTGTTGTATTAGTCCATAACATATGGCACTCATGATGATTTTGAATAAGATATTCTACAGGAGTTTTCATTTGAAGTGAATGATGAGGAATAACAGTGTTGTAAGCAATGAGCCAATCCGCCATGTATTCATTAAACAGATCGATATC
>VCAW01000261.1 GCA_013607775.1 Campylobacterota bacterium
AAAGATTTAACAGAACTATTCAAGAACAGTTTGTAGATTTTTATGAAGATTTACTCTTTACAGATATCGATCTGTTTAATGAATACATGGCGGATTGGCTCATTGCTTACAATACTGTTATTCCTCATCATTCACTTCAAATGAAAACTCCTGTAGAATATCTTATTCAAAATCATCATGAGTGCCATATGTTATGGACTAATACATTTAATTGACAAACCTCTAAAAAACTACTACACTTTCACTAACAAAATAAAAGGAGAGCATCATGAAAGCATTTTCATATACGACAAAAATCACCAAAAGATTTTCTGCTCTCCTTCTCTCTTTTTTCCTGCTTAGCCTCTAAGCATCTACCTAATATTTTATAGATCCCTTGATTGGATGACCAGCTAAGATTGGCTGTGTATGCGATATTGTTTCGTAGGGTGTTATACGATTTAGCATTTAGTGCTTCACTTGCACTGCATTTTAATGCTTGTACCCTTACAACACCTTTTAATTTGAAGATAATAATATATTTGCATATTGGATTATTGGTGTTGTCATGGGACAACACCCTACGAAAAAAAGAGAAAAATTATGAAAAAATCAGCGTTAATTATTGTAGATATGCAAAACGATTTTGTTTTGCCAAATGCTCCACAGTGTGTAAAAGGAGCAGTGTCGGTTATTCCAAATATAGAAAAAGTACTTCGTACATTTAGGGAAAAATCATTGCCTATATTTCATGTTTATAGAGAATATAGAGCTAATGGAAGTGACATAGAAAAGACAAGGTTAGAAGATTTTATATCTCATGAAAAATATTGTGTTCCTGATACACATGGATGTGAGATTATTGATGAGCTTTCTCCTTTAGATGGAGAATATAAGATTGTCAAAAATAGATTTAGTGCTTTTATGAATACTGAATTAGATTTTATATTGAGACGTTTAGAGATTGGGGATATTGTTGTTTGTGGCATTCAGTATCCAAACTGCATACGGGCAACAGTTTTTGATGGTGTCGCTTTGGGGTATGATGTGACACTGATTACAGACGCTACAGCTGCACAAACAGATGAGATAGCAAAAGCGAATATAGTAGATATTAGAAATATTGGTGTTGCGTGTATAAGTACAACATCTTTGAGTGCAACATCTGAAGAAACAAATAAATGGAACCCAAAAACCTACAACAAACACACAGCATTTGTCTCAAAGTTGGCATTGCCTGTGGTAGATTTGTTTGATTCTAAAGAGGGAGAGTATATTTTAGATGTAGGCTGTGGCGATGGGACTTTGGCTGTGGAGATAGAGCGAAGAGGTGCTAGGGTGATGATGGGTGTATACATGAGTAGTGAGATGGTAGAAGCTTGTAGAGCCAATGGTGTAGAAGCCTATGTGGGTTCTGTGACTGCATTGCCTTATGAGGAAGTGTTTGATGCTGTCTTCTCCAATGCTATGTTGCACTGGGTGAAAGATGCTAAGTTGGCTGTGCAAAATATCGCCAAATCCTTAAAGACAAATGGGCGATTTATTTGTGAATTCGGTGGTGATGGGAATGCTTTTGCGTTGGTGAGTGCTATGCAAGAGGTATTTACCAAACATCCTGAGTTTGATGTGTTTGATAACCCTTGGTATTTTCCAAGTGTAGAAGCGTATAAAACTCTTTTGGAATCTGAAGTGCAAAAAACGCACCAAACCGGCCACCCATCGCGTTTGCATCCGGCCAGCAAAAACGCTCGACATCCGGCCACCCCTGTCGGTGATGATTCGGCCACTTTTGCTTAGAGAGCGCGATTTTATATTCGTTTAAGCTCTTTGTCT
>VCAW01000262.1 GCA_013607775.1 Campylobacterota bacterium
TGGACACTTTTTATCCTCTATTTGGAAGGTGTATTATAGCTAAAAGTACGGTGTATAGGGCTTTTTATGGGTGTTTGTTTCATGAATATTTTGTGATATCAAGGGCTATAAAGCAATCAGCGTGTGCACTTGCCTGGTCACTTGCCACTAAGAGGTTTTGAGGTGAATTTTATGTATTATTTAGGTGCGAAAGTTAAGTTAATTATCAATTCTGCTGTTGTGATAGAACCATCTTCAATTGATTTATGTATCAATTCCAAAGATTGGGTACCGTTGGTCAAAGAGTCAGCAGCAGTATACTTAAAGACTGCATAACCAGAATCATTGCTAATCGCTGTTGCACTATCTAAGAATCCAAAACTTGCAGGAAGGAATCCTACACTAACTGTTTCACCTGAAATAGGGTTTCCATCCTTCAATACTTGAACTTGGAACTCTTTTTGTTCCCCAGCATAACCTATTGTAAAAGGTGTTGTTAGATTAGTTAACTTATATGGACCTTCAGGTGTAGGTGGATTTTCTTTACTGTTACTTCCACAAGCTGTTACTAATGCTAGAGTCAATACAAGTATTAAGGCATAAATAATATTTTTTTTCATCATAAAATTCCTTTTTTCTTAGTAAAGGTAATTAAGTCCGAAAACAATACTACCTAAGCTATTTACCCGCTCAGAACCTGACAGTGAATATCTATAACTTAAATCTAAGTCTATACTTTCACCTAAACCAACAACAACACCTGCTTGTCCACCATATACAAAATCAGTGGCATCTACTTTTGTACTTTCGTAGTTAATTAAACCAATATTAGCACCAATAAATGGTCTAATATTCATTTCTGAATCAGAATTGAAAAAGAAATAATCTACCATGAGAAAACCTTTTTCAACATTTTGATCATCACTACTGCTATCAAAATAATCAAAAGCAAATGTTGCCCTCCATTCATCTGACTGTGCACCAAAACGGATACCATATTCTACAGCATCACCTTCATGGAAAATACCTCCAAATCTTTCCCCATCAACTGTTGCCGCACCAACTTCAAGACCTAAAAAGCCTTTACTCCCTGTATCATAATTACCTGCATAAAGTGAACTTCCAATCATTGTACTCAATAGTACAGCTGCTACTTTTTTCATCATCATATACTCCTTCTTCCTTGTTTATAATCATGCATTATAAATGCACATTCCATAAGCATAACTGACCTTACGCACCTTTAACAAACCTTAAGCCTCTGCAATTCCAAATATGCCATTTGATTAGCTTTGACTAACAATTTAGCCCTCATTGCAAAGTGGTTCATTTTATTTTTTATTTTGAGACATTCAAGTTTGAAAAATGCT
>VCAW01000263.1 GCA_013607775.1 Campylobacterota bacterium
AGTGAGTATCATCGCTGTATTGCAAGATGTTACTCAGAAAATGCTTGGATTTAGGTGCGAAAGTTAAGTTATAAAAAATATAGAAATAATTTCAGTCATTTTCCCAGGATGTTCAAGTAACACTTCATCTATAAGAAGCGGTATGAGCATAGGAATAGGAAGTAAGAGAAGTGTTGTCAAAATGCCGTAAATAGAAGTACGAAAAAAATCACTTTTTTGTGCTTTTATTTGATTATAAAGTGATTTAAAAGTATAGAGTCTTGTCATAAATTATATGCTCTCTTTTAACTTAAAGAAGGTGTCCCAGCTGATCTTTCTTCACCTGAAGATACCCTTCATTATGAGGGTTTGGAGTAATCTGTATAGGTAATCGTTCGATAATCTCTATTTTATCCAAACTCTCTATTTTTTTAGGATTGTTGGTAAGAAGCTTGAGCTTTTTAATACCAAAATGATTTAATATAAATTCGACTATCTCATAGGTACGTTCATCTGCTTTAAAACCTAACTGATGATTTGCCGCTACTGTGTCAAAACCTTTATCTTGCAGGGCATAGGCATTCACTTTGTTCAATAAACCTATATTGCGTCCCTCTTGCCGATGGTAGATGACTAAACCGCCCTCTTTTCCTATCGTCTCTAGTGCAAAATCCAGCTGCTCTCCACAGTCACATTTTATAGAGCCTATGGCATCACCTGTGAGACATTCAGAATGTACACGAACGATGGGTGCATCGGACAAGTCATCGGTAAAAATAGCCAAGTGTTCTTTCTCATGTTCTTTAAAAGCTTGTATCTTAAAGGTACCATGTTTGGTAGGTAAAGTAGCGATTTGTGATATTTCAATGTGTTTCATAGGCAGATTATACTCTAAGAAGTATGAATTAATAGTCCATTAGCATTAATTAGTGTAAAATAACCCAATTTATTACTAAGGTATTTTATGTTTTCACGTTTTAGAAGAAAAAGAATCAACCCAGTCCTCCGTGACCTCCTCCAAGAGACACACCTCTCTGTCAATGACTTTATCTACCCTCTTTTTGCCAGAAGCGGTACAGGTATCAAAGATGAAGTAGCCTCTATGCCTGGCGTGTATCAGATGAGTATTGACGAAATCGTCAAAGAGTGTGACATACTTAAAGAGCTTGGTATCAAGTCTATCATCCTCTTTGGTATTCCTGACACTAAAGACTCTGTAGGGTCTGATGCAATGTGTGAACACGGCATCATCGCCCAGACAGTACGTGAAGTAAAAGCAGCACACCCAGATATGTTTGTGACAACTGACCTCTGTTTCTGTGAATACACAGACCATGGTCACTGTGGTGTCATAGATCCTGTACTAGAGACGGTAGACAACGACATCACTTTGGACAACCTAGCCAAACAAGCCGTCGTCCATGCCAAAGCAGGTGTAGATATGATAGCACCAAGCGGTATGATGGACGGTATGATACAAGCCATCAGAGGGGGACTTGACGCTGCAGGATTTGAAAATCTCCCAGTCATGAGCTACTCTACCAAATTTGCCTCTGCCTACTACGGCCCTTTCCGTGATGTAGCAGAGTCCAGCCCAGGTAAAGGCGACAGAAAAAGCTACCAAATGAACCCAGCCAACCGCAACGAAGCCATAGCAGAGTCCGTAGCAGACGAAGCAGAGGGCGCAGACATCCTCATGGTAAAACCTGCCCTAGCCTACATGGATGTCATCCGTGATGTACGTAACAACACTACCCTACCACTGGCAGTCTACAATGTAAGTGGTGAATACTCTATGCTCAAAATGGCAGCCAAAGCAGGTGTTATAGACTATGATGCTGTGATGATGGAAACCTTACTGGGATTTAAACGTGCGGGGGCGGATATTATTATTACGTATCATGCGAAGGAAGCGGCGGAGTTATTGCAGAAATAATTGTTGGGTGCGTTTGCTAACGCACCTTTAAAGATACTTTTTCCATTCTTTATCTAATGCCATTTTTGTAAAATAGGTATCAACCCAATCTTCTCCAACAAACAACATATATTGTAAAAATTTTGCAATAACTTTTTTCTGTTCTAAAGTATATGTATTTTTCTTATCATATCCTAATGCACCCCGTTCTATAGTATAAATTGTAGTATCTACTGAAAAAGCGCCATCTTCATAATGATTTAGTGCATAAATCATATATGCAGGTAATGCCCATTTTATCCCCTGTGAATCCATAAAGCACATTGGTGAAGAGTAATATGCTAAATGTTTATCTTCAATATGATGCCAATCTTTCCACCAAGACCTATCTTTTTTCCTAGCTTTCTCTATTTTTTTATCACTACTACATGCATCTAATTCTTCAGCTTCAAATATCCCAATACCATTATCAAGTTTCACATTTTTAAATGCTGTTTCAATCTCTTTAATAAGTTTTTCTTTTTCCAAATCATCTCCCCTTTCCCACTTTCTCACAATAGATATCATACCACAGTTAAAATATTTTTTTAAGATTGGAGTATCCTCACAATACAATTTTTATCAATGATATTTTATTTTTATCGATATACAAATTATTGTCGGTGAGAGGACACCCCGACCTACAGCATTATATTTCCCTCATTTAGCTATAATCCCATTCATGAACATCAAAAACAAACCCGCAGCCTTTTTTGCTATTCTCATCATATCACTTATGGCTTTTATACTCTATTGGGGAACTACCAAGCCTATAGATGTCGTCATACAAGCAGGTCATGAGGGGCGTACACATGGTAACACTGGGGCGGTAAGTAAACACTATAGTGAAGTCAAATGGAATATTTTAGTTGCAGATGAAGTCACTCGCATCTTACGTTCTTGGGACATAGAAGTAAAACGTGTTCCTGCCAAGGTGGGCATCGTCCGTGCCAAAATAGCTGTGGCTATACACTTTGACTCTGCAAATACACCTTGTCATTCAGGCGCATCCATAGGGTATCCGTCTATGGATTCTTATGACTTTGCACAGAAATGGAAGAGACTTTATAGAGGCTATTTCCCTTACCAGTGGCATGTCGATAATTTTACCAAAAACCTTGAAAACTATTATGCCTACAAGTGGATACGTGCAGAGAAGTTCTTAGTCCTTGAACTTGGAGAAATTACTTGTGACAAACAGACAAAATGGCTTAAACCTCGTCTAAAAAAAGTAGCCCATCTCATCGCCTATGCCATAGCAAAAGAGTTAGATAAAGAAGTGCCGAAACCAAAAATCTAAATCTAACCTATCTTAGCTACAATAAACCCATGAAAACACTATCAAAACTAATCCTCTTAGGATCAATCTTACTGACAACACAAGGTGCTCTCGCTAGAGACAACAGCATTGTAGAGCTTACCAATTCAAACTATTTAAGCAAACTCCTTAAAAGCGACAAACCTGTGCTTGTAAAATTTTGGGCTTCATGGTGTAGACCATGTAGAACTATGACACCAAAGTTTCATAAAGCTGCACACACATTTAAAGGTAAAGTCACTTTTGCAGAAGTCAATGTAGATACACAAAAGCAAGTAGCCACACGTTACCAAATACGTAGTTTACCAACGATGATACTCTTTAAAAAAGATAACTTAACTTTCGCACCTAAATCCAAGCATTTTCTGAGTAACATCCTGCAATACAGCGATGATACTCACTAAGTCTTCATTCCTATTTACAATATCTTCAATTTTAGCTATCTCATCAAGTATAATAATGAATGT
>VCAW01000264.1 GCA_013607775.1 Campylobacterota bacterium
CTATTTCGTTATTTGGGTTATATTATTTATAAGGAAATATGCTCTACAATTGTTTATAGATTATATAATCTTACATTTATTAAAAAGGGAGGACGTTTATGTCAAATAGAAAAATTAAATTAGGTACGTTAGCGATACTTGTACTGTCAGCATTTATATTTACAGGCTGTATACCACCAAATGAGCATGTGGGTAAACCAGCACCACATACGTATAAAGATCAATCGTACGGTGGAGGATATTATGGAAATGGATACTATAGTAGACCATATAATGGAGATTACTACTACAGATAAATATCTGTTTGTGGAAAATATTGGTGCTTGACATAAAAATATATTTATTATGAAGGGATTTATTTCTTAATTTTATTTAAAGGGAGAGTGTATTGTGGTTAAAATAAAAAAATTGTGTGTAGTGTCGGTAGGTCTATTGACATTAGGTGGATTTGCTCAGGCAAGTATGATGGATCAGCTTATTTATAATGTGGCAGGACAAGCTACAAATGCAGCTGGTGCACGTTTAGGTGATGAGATTTATTATGGTAGTTCTAGAAGTGCAACACCATCGCATCATGTAAAACATAAAAAGCATTATAAAAAAAGACATGTCGCACATGTAGATACAGATGAAATGAAAATACAAAGAGCACTTGCTAGTTTAGGTTTCTATCGTGGACGTATAGATGGTGCAATTAATTCATTTGAAACACGTTCTGCTATTAAAGATTTGAATGTCGCTTATGGTATTAGTACAGGGGCATCACTTTTACCACAGGAAAAAAATTCACTTATATATTTAGGTACGTTATTTGATTTTGATAGACATCTTATCTCTAGAGGTACTGATAAACGTAGTAAAGGTAAAAAAATACAGACGGCATTAAAAATACATGGATTTTATTTCTCAAAAATAGATGGTGCAGTGGGACCTGGTACACGTAGATCGATATCCGAGTATAAAGCTTCAAAAGGATTATCTTATGGAAATGCATTGGATTTTGAAGAAGAGTATCAACTGGTAAGTTCTGCTAAGGCTATGAATGACAAAAATATTGAAGAGACAATTGGCTTCTCTCAAAGCACTAGGAAGACCACAAGTGCAACCGGCAGCGCAAATGCCACGTGCACCACAGCAGCAAATGGCTCCTCAAACTACACAAGTAGTTGCTCCAGCACAACAACAAGTACAGCCAGTAGCGCCTCAAACTACACAAGTAGTTCAGCCTGCAGCATCACATGATATGTCAGGCGCAAATAGTTTAGAAATGTACACTGACGACAAATAATCTTTAAACTTCTTTATTAAGGTTCCTTCTGGAACCTTAAGCTTTTTATTTACATCATCTCCCCCCCAAACTAGTCATTTTCATAAAATAAAAAATCTCAAAATGCCCTTACCCTCATCTTCGTATTTTTCTATACTTGCTTTATAAATATTACATTCTTAACTTTCGCACCTAAATCCAAGCATTTTCTGAGTAACATCCTGCAATACAGCGATGATACTCACTAAGTCTTCATTCCTATTTACAATATCTTCAATTTTAGCTATCTCATCAAGTATAATAATGAATGTCTGCATAGCAA
>VCAW01000265.1 GCA_013607775.1 Campylobacterota bacterium
ATAATTTGGCACTTTCGTTCTTCTTTTATCGTATTATACGATATTTCATCTTGTTTGGTTATTTTTCTATTTCGTTATTTGGGTAAAAAAGTATGCTATAATTCGCGTAATATAATGTACATCGGTCATACATTTATAAAAAATTTAAAACTTACTCAGCCTAAGACCGACAAATGCGAAAATGCAAGGCTCGGTTACCAGGAACATCATGAAATTTACAGAATTAGGACTCAACGAGTCTTTACTCAAAGCAGTCAAAGAACAGGGCTATACAGAGCCTACACCCATACAAGCACAAGCCATACCTGTCGTTATAGAAGGCAGAGATGTACTTGCAGCTGCCCAGACGGGTACAGGAAAAACAGCAGGGTTTACACTGCCATTACTTGAGCGTCTCTCAGAGACTAAACCACAGATGAAAAAGAAACAAATCCGTGTACTTGTCCTTACCCCTACACGTGAACTTGCAGCACAAGTTGCTGACAGCATCGCAACCTACGGTAAATACATGTCTTACAAGTCTATGGTTATTTTCGGTGGGGTTGGCATCAACCCTCAGTTTGCAGCCATTAAAAAGGGTATGGACATCGTCATCGCAACACCAGGTAGACTACTAGATATCGCAAGCCAAGACGGCATAGACTTCTCAGCAGTGGAGACTCTCGTACTAGATGAAGCAGACCGTATGCTTGACATGGGATTCATCAATGATATCAAAAAACTGATGGCAATGATGTCTAAAAAGAAGCAAACACTACTCTTTTCAGCAACATTTTCCAAAGAGATAAAAGCACTTGCCTCAGGACTGCTTAAAGACCCGGTACTTGTGGAAGTAGCACGTGAAAACTCCACAGCAGGGAAGATAAGCCAAGTCGTCTACCCAGTAGACAAGAGCCGTAAAAGAGAACTACTTGCACAGCTCATAAAAACGAATGACTGGAAACAGGTTTTGGTATTTACCCGTACAAAACATGGGGCAAACAAAGTCTGTAAACAGTTAGAAGAGTACTCAGGCATCAAAGCAGCAGCCATTCATGGTAACAAATCTCAAGGGGCTAGAACCAAAGCACTTGCAGACTTTAAAGAGGGGCGTGTACGTGTTCTTGTGGCCACAGATATCGCCGCACGTGGTATAGACATCGACCAGCTTCCTCATGTGGTAAACTTTGAGCTTCCAAATGTACCAGAGGACTATGTACACCGCATAGGACGTACTGGTAGAGCAGGGATGAAAGGTGAGGCAGTCTCCCTTGTGTGTATAGATGAGCATGACTTGCTTAAAGCCATAGAAAGATTTACCAAATCAAACATCAAGAAAGTTGATCTTGAAGCCTTTAGGCCAGACCCTAGCATAGAAGCAGAGCCTATCCAAAATGGTAGAGGTGGCGGTAAACGTGGTGGTGGACAACGTAATGGCAATCGTAATGGAAATGGCAATGGTGGAAGAGCTAACAGTAGAAATAAAAAGCCATCTAAAAATAAGCCTGCAAACAACAAACCAGAAAACGACAAAACACCCACAGAGAAAAAGAAGAAGCCTAGAAACCCACATGCTGAGAAAATAGGCTCAAACCTACAAGCAAAACTAGACAAATTAGATAAAAAAAGTAATAGGAGAAAATAATGAAAAAAATATTTAAACTTACAGATGAAAAGAAACATGAAGACAGGGTACTTGAAGCAGTTAAAAATGATATTAGAAAATATGTAAAACGTGAAAAAAAGAAAGACTTACCCGATAAGATGACGATGTACTGGGACTTTGACTGTAAAGTAGGGGCTACTGCTGACGATGCAAAAGAGGTCGTGTATGAAGAACTTATTAAAGCATTAGATGCAGTAAAAGCTACGGGCGCAACAGAAGTGTATGTAGAAGTATTGGCAAAAGCTGTGCCAAAACCTCTAAAAGA
The DNA here is from genome assembly GCA_013607775.1 of Campylobacterota bacterium. Taxonomy (GTDB): domain Bacteria; phylum Campylobacterota; class Campylobacteria; order Campylobacterales; family Sulfurovaceae; genus Sulfurovum. Next base: position 1,911 of record VCAW01000265.1, read on the forward strand.
CGAGGAAGCCTAAGAATCATATAATACGTATAAATTTTATTTATGCATATAGAATAACTTATTTATGCATATAGAATAACTTATTTATCTTTCAATGAAAGTTTTTCGTCACTAACATTATGTTTTACTTTTGCTTCACTGACCTTACGGACTTTAC
>VCAW01000098.1 GCA_013607775.1 Campylobacterota bacterium
ATACTCAACTTAAGTTCGTGGATTTAGTGGAATTTATGTGCGAAAGTTGAGTTAAGTAGCTATCATACTATAAATTATCAAAAGTACATACAAGGGTATGAAACTGTCAAAATGAATAATGTTACTAACTACATTTAGAATTTCGCATCTTTATTTTTAAGAAAAAAACAAGTAGTATTATTGTATTATTCTTTTTTAAAATTCTTGCTCATTGTACTGTAGTTAGAAAATAACTTGACATATGGGCTATAAAACCAAAAGGAACCAAAATGGCAGAAAGAAGAAAATTCAAAAAAAGATTTTGTAAATATTGTGAACAAAAAGTTGAGTTTATCGACTATAAAGACTTAGCAGGTCTTAAATTTTCACTCAGTGAAAGATTTAAAATTATGCCAAGAAGACTTACAGGTAACTGTAAACGTCACCAAGAGCTAGTAACTGTAGCTATCAAAAGAGCTAGACAAACAGCACTTATTCCTTACATCGTAGATAGAAAGAATGTTGTAGAAAATCCTTTTGAGAACGTAAGATAATACGAACTCAAGCTTGTTCCCATCATCTTGATGGGAATATAAAATAATTACACCTTTTTTAACACCACAAACGTTTTATCAGACTCCTCTAATTCATACAAATTAACCTCATCATTTACCAATAAATCCAATCCAGAATATTTTACCAAATCATCAACTGTATGATAGTATTGTTTTATTATCTCTTGTGACTTTTTAAAACACTCACCCTCTTTTTCGAAAAGTGTAAACTCAGAGATATACTCATCCTCTTCAAAATCACTGTCTACTGTTAAAAACCGTTCTTTATCATCTACGATAAATGAACCTACTGCTACATTTTCAAATCCATAGAGTGTATTGATATCACAAAGAAAAACCCCTCCATCATTGAGATGTTCATTTACACAGATTAAAAAACTTTTTAAGGCTTGAGGTGTCAGATAATTGAGCATATCAAATACTGCTGTAATCACATCATATTTTCCATTTAAATAACAAAGGTCAACACACTCTACATCTAAACCCATTTCAACAGTTTTAGATACCATGACAGGGCTTAAATCAATACCTTTGACTTGAGGTATATCTAATGCCTGTTGCATCTGTAGAAGGAAGTCTCCAGAGCCACAACCAACATCTAACAAGGTATCAAAATCTATTGTATTTAAAAAAAGGAGGTAGTGGGCATAGAGACGAGGAGCTGCCTCTTTTACGCCTAGTAAATCCTCTACTTTTGCGTAGAGGTCAAGTGAGTCTGAAGTGTTATTATCCACGACTTTCTACAACTACTTTGATTTTTTCATACAAAGAAAGAATTTCTTCTTTTTTTGCATAAAAACTGTTTTTATTTGAGATAAGATGCACCGAAGAATCCATGATGTCTTCAGCAACTTTAAGTCCGTTTTCTCTCATGGTAGAACCAGTTTCTACAATGTCTACAATCGCATCTGCAAGCCCAACAAGAGGTGCTAACTCTATAGAACCATAAAGTTTTACCACTTCAACACCTACAGCTTTTTTAGCAAAGTAGTTTTTAGTGATATTTACCATCTTAGTTGCTACTTTAATGTTAGGACGTGACCAGTCAAGTTCATCTTCATTTTTAATACCAATAGCCACTTTACATTTACCTAACTGCATATCAAGAAGCTGAATGATATCTAGCTCTTTTTCAGTAATCACGTCTAAACCAACCACACCGATGTCAGCGGCTCCATGTTCTACATAAGTAGGTACATCTTGATTACGTACATTTAAAAAACGAAATTCACCCATATCAAGTATGAGTTCTCTACCTTCAAACTTGAATTCTCCACCAAATATCTCTGCAAATATCTCTAGTGTCTGCTCTGCTATTCTTCCCTTTGGAAGTGCTACTGTTAACATATCTTTTTATCCTTGATAGTCTTTAAAATACCTTGAAAGACCAATGTGTCATCATAGATTACATCATCAAAAAATGTTGATAAAAACTTTCCATCTCCACCTGTTAAATAAAGCTTTTTACCACCACTATGTTTCTCTATGAGTGATTTTATAGACGCGATTATACCATAGCTTATCTGCTCTTTTGTTGTGAGGGGTAACGTAGTGAGTGAGAGGTTCTCCTCGAGACGCACATCAAGCACAGAAGATATAGCTTTATAACTCTCTAAATATGCTTTTATCCCTGGCAATATAAAGCCTCCAATATACATACCTGCTTCTACAATATCTACAGTAATGGCTGAACCTGCATCCACAAAGATGCCATGTTCATGACTTAAACAAAGTGCTTTTCTATCCACACCCATTGTCTCGTACTCCCCTTCTATACCCATAGAAGAAGAGATATTCTGCCAGCTTTTGATATGTTCTATCTTCTCTCCCAGTGTATGTTTCACAGTGATATAACACATCTCTTTATTGGCATATTTTTCTATGGCATCATCATAGCTAAGATGCTCCACCTCTTTACCATTATAGATATGAAAATATGTATTACCAATATCAGCTAGCAACATTCCAAACCTTCCAACCATTCTCTTCAAGTAGTGCTTTTGCTTTTGAACATAAAGGTGCCTCTATCCAGATATATTTCTTTGTAATTTTTGTCTTTTTATACGCTTCCATTTTTTCATGCAATACCATAAGCTCCTCAACTTCTTTACGTAATACACGGCTTTTTTTACTAAGCTTAATCATCATGCAGTAATAACTTTTTAAATCCACTCCAACATAGAGTGATACTTTTTTACGAGACCCCAATGTTTTAGGTGCAATCTCTTCTAAAGATTTGCAAATAATGTTTTTACCATTCATTTTTTCAACTATCTCTTTCATGAGACTCCTTTTAATGGATGATACGCATTCATAGTATCTGCCAAATTTTGTTTTTGTATATGGGTATAAATCTGTGTTGTTTCCAGTGATGCATGCCCTAACAACTCCTGTACGACACGCAAATCTGCCCCACCTATGATAAGTGAAGAAGCAAAGGAGTGACGTAATACATGTGGAGAGACTCCCAAATATTTTTTGACTATTTTATATGCTGAGATACGACTCAGCTGTTCTCCTCTATAGTTGAGCCAAAGATAAGGGCTTGACATAGACTGCTCTGAGAGATAATATTCCAATGCCTGTGTTGCTACAGGTGCCAAAGGTACCACACGCTCTTTCTCACCTTTGGCAAAACGAATCTTGAGCCACCCTTCTACGATGTCTGCACGTTGTACTGAGAGTGCCTCCGATATACGACAACCACTGGCATATAGAAAGAGTATTAATGCATAATCACGTAAACCCATCAAGTTACTTCTGTCTATCAGATTGAGTCCATCAAGTATCTCTTCATTGCTCACATATTTTGGAAGGTTTTTAGGAACTTTTGCCATAGGGATTTTAATCTTCTCATGTGTAAAATTCTGCTTGTGACAGAAGGCGAAAAAAGCATTAATCGAAGAGAGTTTTCGGTTGAGGGTACGTTTATTTTCAAAACCAGCTAAAAAGCCTAAAACATCTGTTGTATCTAGTTTGGTAAGTGTTTTTTGGGTTTTTTCTTCTAGTTGGGTAAGGTCAGAAAGGTAAGAAGATATAGTAAGTGTATCGAGTGCCTTAGTGACACTCAAATACTCTTCAAAAGCTGCCAAAAGATTACTTTGCGGGTTACTCATAACCTAATTTAGAAAGTTCAATGACTTTACCATCTTTATAAAGCTTAGTGCCACTAATAAACGCCGGCTCATCTACTGCACCTACATCATATACTTTAGACTTTGTCAACATACTGTTAAGTACAATGAGTGACCCTTGTTGGTCAAGGGCATATACTTTTCCGTTAAAGGCTGTAGCTACTGCATAGTGTGCAAATTTAAATTTAGAGGTAGCCACTACTTCTAACTGACTATTTAAGGCTAAAATCTTACCCTCTTTCGTAAAGAGGTAAATCTTTCTACCATCTATGGCTACTTCAGAAATGTTGGCTCTATATTCTAATTTTCCAGCACTCCCAAGGGTAATCAATCTTTTTGGTGTTGCTGCAACCATTGTGTTACCCATACGAGAGAGGTAAATAACATTATTAAATGCCGGCTCACTTGAAATGTAAACCACTTTAGCATTCTCAGTATCATTAATATTGACAATAATCAATTTACCGTCAAGCATTGGCATTACAACAAGATTTTCGATAAACATTGGGCTTGCTGCTCTGGTATCGATGGCGAAGGTTCTCTCAGAACGGCTCTCAACAACCTTTCTGTTTGCACCCATCTCATAAATACCAAAAGTATTGTTATTTAAGATATATGCGATGATACCATTTTTGATAGATGCAGCAACTACTGGAATGTGCAGAGAAACTGCACGCTGTGTTTCGCCTGTTTTTTTATTAATGATTTTTAAAATACCTTCAGCGTTGGCTGCAAGTACATAGCGATTGTTTTCATTTAAAAATCTATATCCTTCTCCCAAATCAATAGCATTGATACCTGATTTACCGAGGTAGTGACCATTATCCAAAGTACCACCGTCACGAGAAAGATCTACAAGCTCACCACCAAATGATTTTGAAGCGGATGAAGCAGAAAATGTTGTTTCTGGTTCAAAATACTTTTTTGAACTACATCCAGAAAAAAGAAGTGCTAACGTTGTAAATGCTATAAATGATAACTGCTTCATCTAGTTTGCCTTAATAAGTGAATGTTTTAAGAATCCTGTTATTACTGCCAAAGGAGAACGCTCATCAATGAGCTCCAGTTTTGCTTTTGCTGTTTTTGTATCTCCTGCACCTATAGCGACATAAGCTTCTTCAAAAAGAGACATCTCTTTGTATAGCGTAGAATCTACAGGTTTTTTGTTCAATACTCCTGCAGTATATTTACTTGCATCTGAAAGAACACTGTTTTTACTCGTAGACAATTTTGCTAATGTTTTTGCATCATGATTTTTAGCAGCTTGTGCATAGAAAAAAAGTTCCAACAGTCCAGGATTATTTTCTTCAAGTGTTTTAAATGCTGCTTTATCTGTAGGTTTTTCCTGTAAAACCAAAAATGCTTCATTTGCTTTAGCTAGTTGTAATGCATGTACAGATTCTTGCACAGCACGACCACCAAAATATAAAACCAATGCGGCTACAATCACCCATAGTTTTAATTTATGTTTTTTATACAGTGTCTCTAATTTAAATGCACTTTCCAGTACTTTTTCGTCACTACTTAATTCTCGTTTCACATCTGCAATATCCACAGCATTCTCCTAAAACATTTTATTGGATATATTATACCCTTTAGAGCTTTTAAAAAGCTATTGTTAACTTTCAGGAAGCAAGAGTCGACAGCCATAAGTAGGTAAAGACTCAATCAGTTTATATTCAAGTTTCAAATTTAAGCGATAAAGTAGTGTTCGAAAAGCACTCTGAGAAACCAAGTTACCTTCCCATATTATGTCTTCGAGTATTTTAAAAGAGACCCCTTCTCCTTTTGCTTCAACCAAAAGAGTCAATAGCTTTTCTTCCTTCTTGCCCAATGGTATATGTCTTTCACCACAAAAAAGTAATTTTTCCTCTAAATGATAATAATATCCATGCCCCAAAGGAAACATATCTGTTTTTATCTGTGTCTGCTGTGTAGCTTTGTACAAGCCCAATAAAATCATGGAATGTAACTCTTCGCGCCTAAATGGCTTCAACAAATATCCTACAGGGTTTGTGGCTATGGCATCATACATAGTAGCTTCATCTGTAATAGAAGTAAGAAATATAATCGGTATAGAATATTCTCTATCCACTTCTTTGGCAACTTCTATCCCACTTCTACTGTATTTGAGTGTGATATCCATCAGTATTAAATCTGGAGAGGTGGCTTTTATACCTTGAAGTGCATCATCATAATTGGCTGCCATGCCTGCAAAAATATATCCTAGTTTCTCTATGGCACGTTTCATTTCCAACGCAACAATGGCTTCATCTTCGACAATATAGATATGTTTATGCATCTCTGTCCTCCCATGATATCTTTATTTTTGTGCCATTATTCCCATCTATTTCCAATTGACCATGTAATTGATAGGTGGACAAAGACTCGATAATTACTAATCCCAAACTCTCATATGCTATAGAGGCGTCAAATCCTTCTCCATCATCTTCTATAGTTAAAATATAAACTTTGTTATTTTTAACTAAATCGATCTTTATCGTCCCCTCTTTTTTTACGCCAAAAGCATGTTGCAATGCATTAGTAACAGCTTCATTTACAATAAATCCACAATATACTGCTGTCTCGGAATGTAATGCAACATCTGTGTTTAACCCAAATAACGAAATAGAGATTCATCAATCTAGATAATTTCGTAAAATAGTT
>VCAW01000266.1 GCA_013607775.1 Campylobacterota bacterium
TTGCTATATCTGAAGATGCTATAAGCTCATCTAGTGCCGTTCGTAACTCCTTATACTGTTTGTCAGATTTACGTTCTACTTCTATGATTTGTTTGGCTAAGGCATTGTAATGTTTGCTGAACTCTCTCAGTTTTTTGAAAGTTCGGATGATGGCTATATTTACATCTATCGCGGTATCACTTTTAAGAACAGATGCGAACATATAGATACCTTGTTCTGTAAAGACAAAAGGTAAATAACGTCGTCCACCACGTCCTTTGTTTGAGGTCACAATTTGTGACCTCAAGTTTTGATATTCATTTTCGGTAACTTGAAACATAAAATCATGAGGAAATCTTTTCTGATTCCTTTTCACTGCTTGGTTAAAAACTTTTGTCTCTACTCCATATAACTCTGCCAAATCCCTATCTAACATCACCTGCTGACCACGCAGCGTCAAAATCTTAGAGCTTATCTCACCTTGTACAATCAATTCTTGCATAAAATACTCCCATCATGTATAGAAGCATTCTAATAGATTTTTTTTTAAAGGTCAAAAATATTGCAAATTGACATATTTTACAAAAAGACTTCCCAGAACTCTGGATGTTCAGCGGTGAATTGTGTGAGTCTGTGGGTGATGCCTACACGTATGACATCGCTTTTACATAGGAAGAAAAAAACACGAGGGCTGTAAGGTTTGTGCTTGATGGCTACAACATGATTATACTCAAGTTTGAGGTCATTTAAGAGAGAATTTATATGATCATTATGGCTAAAACAACGGCTTAAATGCTGATAGACAATACAAACTTCCAAGTGTGGTAAGCGGTAGAAATAGTTGACTTCATCGGAAAAAATATACTTGTGTGGGTAGACTTTTTGTCGGTAGTGTTCTTCAAGGTTTAAAAACTCAAAACGCTTCTCTTCTCTTTTACATTTGAGTGCCATACCATTGTCTGGTGCTACAGCTGCGATGGGTGAGTACATAGAAAAAGTCAGTGCAGCGTTGAGAGCCATAAATATCTGTCTTCCAAAGCCTTGGGTACTTCGGTGTAGAAAAACTTGGCATTAGGCAGAAGTTTGAGATTTTCAAGTTCAGTCACCTCGCGTTTATCACGCATAATGACATCTAAAAGTGAATGTTCAAGATACTCGTCAGTACCCATCATACGTTCAAAGTAGTCTATATGTTTACCGTCATTGGTCTCTTCACCCTCCCCTTTATGCATAAACCATATTTGGGAAAGTTCTTTACCATTAAAGGGGCTCTCTTTTTGGTGAAAGAGGTAGCGAAAAAGCTGAAACTTACCGAAGTCACCAACATCTGCGACGTATTTATCTTGCACGTTTACGCGGTAGCCTCATGTATTACTTCTTTTGTATCATGATAAACCTCACTTGTATCATGTTTAATTCCAGACCATGTTCGAGAACATCCAGATGTAAATAATAAAATGAGTAGATAAAGTAGCAGTAATTTCCATATTGTTTTCATTGTTACTATCCTGTGTTTTTGATATTATATCTAAAACACCAGTGCATAAGTTCAAAAACTTATGGCACTCCGTAAAGGAGTAAGATATGCAAACAGACTACCT
>VCAW01000267.1 GCA_013607775.1 Campylobacterota bacterium
AAGTGGCCGAATCATCACCGACAGGGGTGGCCGGATGTCGAGCGTTTTTGCTGGCCGGATGCAAACGCGATGGGTGGCCGTTTTGGTGCGTTTTTTTGCAGCTTACCCATTATTTATCTCCTGACTTAAGTTTTTACTACTAGTGAAGCAAAACATACTGCTGTTGTAATATTTTAACATACTTTGCGCCTTGTATAGACTGTCGCCATAATATTTTGTGACTACTACTTTTTATGACTCACAGGCACCAAGAATACCTTGGCACTAAAGCACTAAAAGATATCATGTACATCTTCCTTTATCCATGTATCATCAATATATTGTTTGATATACTTTTTTCTTTCTAGGTAATATTTATCCAAAATACTTTTCAAAGGGGCATGTGCCCCATATTTTTTTTGATAAGGAAGCTCAAGAATTGAAGCAGGAAGGGCAGCAATAAGCCTTGGGAATAATTTTACAAAATTATCTGTAATATCTTTCATTTTTGCCTCAAAATCTTTAACTCTAAGCTCATGCTTCTTGGCAAGTTGAAGAAAATATTCTTTTTTTATTTTTGATTTTCTCCCAAGTAGAGCCAAGCCTATTTCTCTGTCTTTCAGCCCCCTGTATATATGTGTGGTTGATATGTCATAATAGGGGGATATCTCCCTATTTGTCTCTCCAATTTCATTTGAAGCATGTATAAGTGAAATATTTTTAGCGTGTAAATCTCCATGGCCAATAAGCGTAGAAAAATAGAAAAAAAGCAGCAGCTCTTCTACGCCCTCTTTTCCAATATATTCATCGGCTTTTTTAAGTATTTCTTGCACCGTGGCATCGTACTTGGTATTTGAATTGTACCCCAGAAGTGTTGCAAACTCCACATGGTCAAATTTTTCATTTTTATAGCGATCGTAACGCTTAATCACATAGTGATAGTCCTCACCGTCTTTGATGATTGCGTTATACGGAACATCAAACCCCAAGTCTCTAGCCAAAGTCATAAAAAGGTGTTCATTAATCAACAAGTAAGGGATATAGAGCCTTTCTTTATCGTGTGGCATAAATGTTGTATGGTGTTTACTATAAGGCTTCATAAAATAATAACTTCTGCCATCTTTGCTGATACATAATTCTTTTTTTGTATCCTCTTTGGCAATACTGAACTTATATTGGAAACCACTAAGTCCAATCACCCTACCACTGGTTGTTGCACCAGGAAAGCGTTTTTCTAACGGTATATTTAGAGCATGTTCAAGAATATTAGGGAACGTGTAATTGTTTGCAAGTACCTCATCCCTTATCTCACTATAGACATAATTCGTGTGTTCCTCATCCATAGGATTGGAATGCTTGCTCCAATCTTCTTGGGTTAAAAATGTATAGCTCCCATGCACATCTTCAAGATAAAGCAAAAGCTCTATGGTAGTACGTATTTCATATTTTGTTTTAAGGGCTTCAATTTGTCCATTTTCTGGAAACATATTCTGAAAGATTAGAAACAATCCATCATCGCTAACATTTTTCTCCTCATCAATACCCTCTATATAACTCTGAGGGCTGATTCCATCCAAATAGGTGAAATGTATGTTGCCAATGGTAGGTTCTTCGAGAAAACCTAAAGCTTGGTTTTGCTTAAGTACGTATATTTTCAAGGATTGTCCTTATATTAATTAAGTATATATACTTAATTATAATGACAATTAGCACTTTTGTCAACCCTACCTTGGGCTTACCCCTTGACAAATTTTATAACATACAGTATAATTAAGTATATATACTTAATTAAAGGCTATAGATGAAAACAAAAAAACGTGATTTTTTCAGCAAAAATATTGACATAATCAAAAAAGAGCTTTTAGAAAAAAAATTCCACACGCAAAATGACCTTCATGACCTTTTAAGAACCTTTAGAGAGAACTCGCTTATCTCTAAGGGCATCTCCTCAACACAATTTTTCAACTTATTGCAAACAAGACTAAATTTAATAACCCATTCTGCCTCTTCTGAAAATATGAATAAGATTCGATATACACTTTATCAAGATGTGAATATCTATGATTTTGTACAGACATTTGGCAAAGATGGTTTCTTTTCGATGACAACAGCACTCAATCTCCAAGGACTCAGCGATAGCAAAAGTCAACTTGTATTTTTCTCCAAAGAGCTTTCTGTCAAAAACGCCCCACAAACAAAATCACTTACACAAGAAGCCATTGATCAGGCATATCAAAAAGAATATCGTCTCTCAAGAAATATTGTTACCTACAAAGAGAAACATATAGTATATTTGACACCTAAACATACAGACCGTATTGAAGTCATTCAACATGGTGACTACCAAGTATCCTCCATACACAGGGTTTTAGTAGAGATGATACTAAATATACAATATTTTAACGGTTTTCAAACCCTCATTGAGATATTTGAGCCCCTGCAAGAAAGACTGGACGTGCAGCGTATCTTTGATGTTGTAAGCGCATTTAACCTTATTTATCCGTACTTCCAACTGCTTGGTTTTATGCTAGAGAGGTTGGGGTTCAGTAGAGAATCCCTAAAGATATTCAAAGATGAGGTAGGAGAGCTGAAGTTTTACACGGAAAAAAATAAAAATACCTATCAATTTGATGCGTATTGGCGTGTTTATTTTAATTGATGGTGTGGTGGCACAAAAATATAGGATATCTCAACCTATAGCATAGATATATAGAGGAGGAAATTATATGAGACATATTATTGATCTAACCAACAAACTGTATGGTAGACTTACTGTTTTATCTCGTGAAGGAACTGTCAGTTCTAGTAAAAAACACTAAAATCCAATAAAATACGCTACAAATTTTAATCAGATTATTTTGAACCCTGATTGGGCCTAATAAACTTTGGAGTGAAATGTTAAGCAAATATATGAGCCACTTGCAAATTCAAACCCAACAATCAACTAATTCTTAATTATGCCAAACTAAGAGATTAAAAAAATCTCTCAAAGGTACGATTATCGATAATTTATCTCAATTTCTAATAAATCTTCATTTTTTCTCCGTGTTTTATTGTTTAGCGTCTAAACCTACTTTCTTTTCTTACATTTTTGATACCTATTGTCAGGTAACAAGCTTTAGACTCTGATGAATGCAGATAGACAATATTCCAAATGCTAAAACAGAAGCTA
>VCAW01000268.1 GCA_013607775.1 Campylobacterota bacterium
TTAACAATTGTTGCCTATGCCTATTCTCTTGATCCAAATCGTTACCCTTCAACATCATTGTTTACGGTATTTATTATCCCAGCTTTGTTTATTTTAGGTGAGCGATTTGCACTCTTTCTGGCTATTTTGTATATCGGGCTATTGTTAATATTTAATCAAGTTATGTCTGTACCCATAGGTATAGGTGAATTTATGGTAGAGTTGACACCTCTTGTTTTGACTATTTGGTTTGTCTATTTTAGTCATCAACGTTATATTGACAGTTTGAAAGTGATAGAAGAAAAACATCAGTATCTTCTACGTCAATCCAAAATGGCAACGATGGGGGAGATGATGGAGAATATTGCACATCAGTGGCGACAACCTCTTTCACAGATTAACTCTGCAATTTTATTGTTAGATGGTATCTTGGAGCATAAAGGCGTAGAAGATAAACGTATAGAAGAAAAATTGATAGAGATAGAATCTCTCACCAGATACATGTCTAGAACTATTAATGATTTTAAAAACTTTTTAAATCAAAAGAAAGAGTTGGTCTCTTATGGTCTAGAAGAGGTGTTAGATAAGGTGATTTTATTAAATAAATCATCTTTGGAACAAAATGAGATTACACTTGAATATAAAGTAGATAAAACATTGATTTTAGAGGGTTATCCCTACGAGCTTCAACAAGTCTTTTTAGTACTGATAAATAATGCTATTGATGCTTTAAAGAGTCGTGAAATTACTAACCCTAAGATATACATTGAATGTACATTCGATGAGAGAAATGTTACTATTGAAATATGTGACAATGCGGGTGGTATTGATATTGATATTATAGATAAAATATTCAATCCATACTTTACAACAAAAAAATATTGAGGGTAGTGGATTAGGATTGTATATCTCAAAAATGATGGTTTAAGAGAGTATGCATGGAGCGTTGTGTGTCAAAAATAATCGTAGTGGAGCTTGCTTTATAGCGACTATACCTCAAAAATTGGTACATTATGAATAAAGGGTATTTTGTATGATAAATAATGAGAATACAATATTAATTGTAGAAGATGAAACAGCTGTACGTGAAAACATTGTTGCGTATTTTAAATTAAGTTAGTGGGCTAGTCGGTTAACTCCTCCTTGTTCCATTTATAACCATAAGTAACATTTTTCTCAGTTACAGGAGCCGTTGAAACGGCTTGCTCTAGAAGTCTTCTAAATACAAGACCTCTGTGTTTTGATAATCTACGATTAAATCTGAAGGTAAATTCTTCCAAATAGGCTTGTAAGTGGTATGTTGCAAATGCACCTTGATGTGTACCGAGTATCCAACGTTTTA
>VCAW01000099.1 GCA_013607775.1 Campylobacterota bacterium
TTATACTATTAAAGAATCTTAGAGAAAATAACCTCTAAAGTTTACTAGACCCTAAATAGTTAACTCAAGGAGATATATATGCCTTTAACACAATTGTACCAACAAGTAAATTAATCAGTTGTTTAAGTTCTTGTATTGCAAGGACAGAATCCAATCAGTTTTGGCTCGGGAACAATTATAGCTAATGGAAAAATTGTACTTACATGTGCACACTGTGTGGTTCCTCATATGCAAATGTCAATTGCAAACTCTACAATAGCAGGTAAGGCAATCTTTGGAAAAGTAATTTTCATAGATAATGATATAGATATTGCACTGTTGGAATTCCAAGACCAGGTTGGAACACCTATAACATTAGCAGATAGTTCTAGTTGCGAAGTCGGAAATGGAGAATTTGTTGTTGGCTTTCCTATGGGAGTAACTGATAAAACACTTTTTTCTGCACATATCGCTAGCGTAACATCTTCTGGACTCCGTATTGATGTATCAGTTAACCATGGCAATAGTGGAAGTCCACTTTTCAATTTACAAGGCGAACAAATAGGAGTTGTAAATGCAAAACATGGTTCTCTCTCACAATTTTTAACTCAACTTAAAGATACTCAAGCAATGGCTTCTATGAGTATAGGTGGGATAGATCCAGTTTAAGCAATTCAACATCTCATAGAAGAGATGCAAACAAACTTAAATTTGGGTATTGGATATGCCATAAAAACAACAGATATTAAGTCATTACATCCTATTTTAAGTTCAAGTATCTCGTAGAAAAAGTTAACAAAACAGAGTGGTCAATAAATTACCTATCTTCAAGTGTTAACTCGTATATAATTAAAAAATCTTTTCCTGAATGTGAATGCCTACTACACTTCCATTCAAAATAATTTCATCTTTAGAAAAAATAAGCAAATACACCTCTTAATCTTTCCTATGTCTCTTGGCTATACAACGTGGGAACGCATACTCCAAGTTAAACTACAATCAAAGTTCACATTCACATTAAACTTTCATATGAATTTCCATGCAAAGCATGGGAACTAGAAACAATAAAATCAAACCTTTTACATAAGATGCGACAAGCACTAATTAGATAAAATACGCCATATATATAAAAGGTTACATTATCATGAGCGAACACAAAGATTTTTTACGTACCATAGTCGAAAAGGATTTAAAAGCAGGGAAGTATGAGGAGGTTGTGACACGATTCCCTCCTGAACCTAATGGATTTCCGCATATTGGACATGCGAAGTCTATCGCTATTAACTTTGGTATCGCCCGTGATTATAACGGTCATTGTAACCTTAGAATGGATGACACCAACCCTACCACTGAAGATACCAAATACGTAGAAGCACTTAAAGATGCAGTAGAGTGGCTTGGGTTTGACTGGGAGGGTGATGTCCGTTTTACGTCTGATTATTTCTCTAAACTCTATGACTATGCCATTGAACTCATCAAAATGGGTAAAGCCTATGTGGACAGTGTAGGTGAAGAAGAGATGCGTGAACTGCGTGGTACGGTGACTGAAGCAGGGAAGCGTAGTAAATATGCTGAGCGTTCTGTGGAAGAAAATCTAGACCTTTTTGAACGCATGAAAAATGGCGAATTTAAAGAGGGTGAGCATATACTTCGTGCCAAAATAGATATGAGTGCTGCCAATATGAAAATGAGAGATCCTCTTATGTATCGTATACGTCATGAGCACCATTTTAGAGCAGGGGATGCGTGGGCTATCTACCCTATGTATGATTTTGCGCATTGTCTCTCTGACTATATAGAAGGGGTGACACATTCCATCTGTACGCTTGAGTTTGAAAACAACCGTGACATCTATAACTGGGTACTTGATACACTAGGGCTTGAACCACCACATCCTTATCAGCATGAGTTTGCAAGACTTGGCATCAATTACACGGTGATGAGTAAAAGAAAGCTTTTGGAGTTAGTGGAGAGTGGTGTGGTAAATGGATGGGATGACCCACGTTTACCTACCATAGCAGGGTACAGAAGAAAAGGGTATACACCTGAGTCTATTTTAAACTTTTGTGACAGCATTGGTATAGCCAAAGCAAACTCCATGGTAGATTTAGCACAACTTGAATTTAGCATCAGAGATGACTTGAACAAAAAGGTACCACGTGTGATGTGTGTACTTGACCCACTTAAAGTGACACTCACAAACTATGAAGGTACAGAAGAGCTTGATGCCTCATACTACCCAGAGGATGTACCTAAAGAGGGTTCAAGAAAACTTCCTTTCTCAAAAGAGATTTATATAGATAGAGCTGACTTTATGGAAGAACCTCCAAAAGGCTACTTCCGTCTGACACCTGAGCAGCCAGTACGACTCAAACATGCCTATATCATCACCTGTAAAGAAGTCATCAAAGATGCAAATGGGACTATCGTAGAGATAAAAGCAGAATACCACCCTGACTCTAAAAGTGGACAAGATACGAGTGGCATAAAAGTAAAAAGTGCCATTCAGTGGGTAGATGGCAAAGCACACAAAGAGGTAGAAGTAAGACTTTACGATAGACTCTTTGCCTGCGAGGCACCAGAGGATATAGAAGACATCAACACTGACTCTTTAAAAGTTATCAACAATGCATTGGTTGAGCCTGCTGTGGTGAATGAAAAGCCTGATGAGAGATTTCAGTTTGAGAGAGAAGGGTACTTTTATGCTGACCCCGTGGACTACACCGATGAAAAACCTGTGTTCAATAAAATTGTTGGACTCAAAGACTCTTATAGTAAGAAGAAAAAATCACCAAAGAGTGAATCTAAAGCACAAGTTAAAAAAGTACAAGTTGATGGCGAAGTAGTACCTATGAATGAAGCTGAACAGGCACTATTTGATAGATATACTAATACACTTAAACTCAATGGTATGGTTGCTGATATTTTGGCAAGAGATGAAAAACTTTCAGCATTTTACGATGAGGCACTAAACGAACTTGATTCTCCTGTAAATCTAGCCAATATTGTAGCCAATGATGTAGCAAGAGAGCTCAAAGAGAAAGATGTGAATACGTTAAACTTTAGTGCAAAGCAGATAGCCGAGCTTGTAAAAATGCTTGATGATGAGACGATTTCAAGTAAAATAGCCAAACAGGTATTTGAAGAGATGGTCAAATCTGGAGAAAACCCAAGAGACATTGTTGAGGCTAAAGGGCTTATTCAGATAAGTGACCTTGCTGTTATTTCTCCTATCATAGATGAGGTCATCGCTAAAAATCCAGACAATGTAGAAAAATTTAAAGCAGGAAATACAAAACTCTTAGGTTTCTTTGTAGGACAAGTGCTTAAAGCCACAGGGGGCAAAGCAAATCCACAAGTGGTGAATCAGCTTGTGAATGAGAAGCTAAAATAAGTACTTAAGTGATAGAATAGATAACATATAATTAAATACAGGGTATAAGATGAATGTAGATGCACAAGTAATAGAACATATGATGAATCCTAAAAATTATGGTACGTTAAAAAATGCCGATAGTGAGGGAATAGGTAAAAATCCGGAGAATGGTGAAAAGGTTGCTATTTATCTACATATAGGTAAAGATGAAGAAGAACCCTATATCGCTAATATCCGATTTCAGGCAATTGGCTGTACTACTACAGTTGTAGCAGGTTCCATGCTCACAGAAGAAGTAAAAGACCTTAACTTTAAAGGTGTTTACGATCTTATAGATGCCACGATGAAATTATTGGATAAATTACCTGCAGAAGATGCTGCATGTTCTGAAATGGTTATATTGGCTATCAAGGCTGCAGTAGATACCTATGTAAAACGTGAAACAGATCTTAATTATCCAACAATTACCTATCAAATAGCAAACAGCTGTGTAGAAAAAGAGGAAGAAAAATAATGATGCGAACAGTAATGATAAAAACACACGAAGCTTGGCTGGAAATGCTGATGGCAGGATTTATGAGTAAAACAGCAAATAAGCAGGTACTTTTTGATTTTTCCGATATTCTTTTCAGGCATTTTACATGGTTGGAAAATGAGCTTATAGAACTTGATGAGAGCTATAGTTATGATAGGGATGCGATACCTGTTAAAGTAGCATATCTAAGTGATTTATTACATAATATTGTTAAAAGACTTGATGAAATCGAACTTCAGCTTATGAGTTCTCCAGATAAAGCACTCAGATTACGTATAGCTACTGATCTTAACTATATGAGAGAGACACTTCGTGGTATGAGTGATGAAAGAGTCACAGCATTTAACATGGTAAGAAAATTACCCCAAATAACGTTAATCAAAGAAGCAACAGATGCTTTAACACTCTTTTTGTTTGAAGAGACCTATAAAGAGTATGAACTCATTATGATTTACAATTATCTAAAAGCACACAGCAATGATGCCTATATGAATAGAATTTTTCAAATACTTATAGATGAGAGTTTTTTTCATTTGAAGCGATTTGGAGAAATGGGTGCACAGATGGGAATACTTGGTGTACCAAGAGTAGTAATGAAAGAACTCTACCAAGTAGAGGATGTAGTGCAGTTTTTAAAAGATGGGATAGATGAAGAGTTGGCAGCCAAAGAAGAGTGTAAAAAACTCTCTGATGCTGTAGCGAAAGACAGTAGTGAATTGGCACAATTTTTTGATTTTATTAACCATCAGGAGAATTATCATATTGCACTTATGAAAGATGCATTAAAACATTTTACCGGTGAAGAGTACTAGTTTAAATAGTACTCCAATGTATAGGCCAGATCTTCATCTAAATCCATATTGTTTTTCATCCAATTAATGTAGCCGCTGTCTGCTTTGACAATCTCTTCTATCTCTCTGTCTTTGTATTTACCAAATTTAAACGTTTTTATGAGTACAGGTGTTTGTGTGAGTTCTGCCAGTTTTTTAATAGGGTTTTCTCCTGGGAACTTTTCCTGTGTACGTTTTACAAGTTCTGAGAGTAACAGTTTCATAACCAATACATCTCCAATAGCATCATGTGCCTTGATAGTAATACCAAGTTTTGCTGCTTCAGCACCTTCTATTTTATAAAGTTCCAAGGCATAACGTAAGTATTGGAGTCTATGGTAAGGCATCTCGGGCAAGAGGTGTTTGGCACAGCGAAGTGTATCTATGAGTGTATAGTGGTTTTCAAAACCCTCTTTTTCTATCATACTCAAATCAAAAGAGATATTGTGGGCGATGAGATAATTTTCTACGTTATTGTATTCGAGTAGTTTTTTTGTAAAGTTGAGTTCTGCATAGAGAGGCTGGTTTTCTATGACATCTGGCGTAATATTATGCACTTCCATCGCTTCTATGCCTATGGGAACGTCAGCCAAACAAAGTTCATCATAGACTTCTATTTCATCTCTGCCATGGACTATCATAGCACCTACTTGAATGATACGGTCATTTTCTCCTGCACCTGTGGTTTCTGTATCGAAGAGTATGTATTTTGCCATGGGTAATCCTTAAAAATATAATGGGCATATCTAATGAAAGATTATATCGTGATTTTCTTTGTAAGTGAGGTATAAACGAAGTGAAGTTGAGGAAGCGTCTTGCTTCCTCAGAGTTTGTTAAAATCTGTAAGAAACACCTAGGTTCCAAGATGTTAGGTCAGTATTGGTGATATTATCACTTTTACCCATATCTGTATAATCTACAAAAAGACCAAGACTTTGTGTAACATTGAACTTTGCACCACCACCCCATGAGAAAAGCGCATCATTGTTACTACCTCCAAGTAAAGTATTTACAGTATAGTCATTAAAACTTACACCTAGAAGACCATAGAGTGTGATAAGACCAAGATTATATTGAGGTTTAGCATAAAGCGCAAAACTTTCTGCTTTATATGTACCATTCAAAGGGGTATCTCCCAAGTAATAGTCAAAAGCAAGAGATGAAGCATTGAGATAATATCTTCCCTCTGCACCAATGTATTTGTTGAAATCATATCCTGCAATGAGGATGACGCTGTCTGTTGAAGCATCAAGAAGGTCTTGCTGATCAGTAGGAAGACTATCAACGGTAAGATTAATGTTTGTTGCTGCATATCCTAAACCAAGGTATAGACCACTGTCGTCTGCACTGAGTGCACTGGTTCCAAGTGTTAATGTTGCTAAAGATGATAATAATATATTTTTCATGATAATCCTTAAGTTTGGTAAACATATTCCCAAGATATATTTTATTTAGGAGCCACTTGCAAATTCAATCTTGGCAAACAGCTAATATCTCCTCATAACA
>VCAW01000131.1 GCA_013607775.1 Campylobacterota bacterium
GCTTAAATTGTGGGTTGTTTTTGGTAATCTGCAAGTGGCTCTATAGATTTATTTTTGATAAGTGCACCAAGCTCATCGAGGGTGAAGATGACTTTTTTGATTTTTTTTTCTGCTTAATGTATAGTCCAATACGATTTTACGTTCTTCATAGGTGCTACCGGCTAAAGAGATATTGACAAATGTTCCACTCAATACCTTGGGAAGCTTCTGTTGATGAAGTATTCTCAAGCATACTTGTACCTAGTAGAATGGAATCAAAATACCAGTTATTGATAATACCTGCAGCCTGTTCTCTCATACTACTTTGTAGGTAAGCCTTATGTTTCCATGGTTTATGAAATATTTTCAATGGGTCTTGTATAAATAGAGTAGCAAAGAAAATAAGAGACAAGAGTGTTATGGAAACAAAATAGGTTAAAACAATTTTTTTATATTTCATATCTTGATGACCTAAAAATTAAAGTATATAAATTCTGAATAAGGATGTAAAGACTTATAGAGCAGACTTAACAAAAATAAAATAGCAAAGTAGATAGCATATTTTTTTGTAAACACATAGGGTTTTGTAAAGTTTGGATAGTCTAGAATCTCATGTGAATTTTTAAAGAACAGTATAATAATAAATATAGATAGAATCCACCATAATGTGTTGTAATCAAAGAGCATATATTGTTGGATGGGTACATCTTTAGTCAAATGTGAGACTAGTTTTAAGATATAGGTGTATCCATCTTCAATATTCATCATGCTATGTAACACTTTAATAGCTTGGTGCCAGTTTTCTGCCCTAAAAAATACCCATGCTATATTGATAAAATTGAAGGTAATAAACCATGCAAGTATTTTAGGCATGTGAAGATTTGTAGACTTCCAAAGTTTATGTATTACCAATGCCATACCGTGAAGAAATCCCCAAAAGACAAAGGTCCATCCTGCTCCATGCCAGATTCCCCCAATGAGAAATGTGACTAAAAGGTTAAGATAGGTTCGTGAGTAACCATGTCTATTTCCACCTAGTGGAATATAACCCAAATAACGAAATAGAGATTCATCAATCTAGATAATTTCGTAAAAT
>VCAW01000082.1 GCA_013607775.1 Campylobacterota bacterium
TGTATTGCAGGATGTTACTCAGAAAATGCTTGGATTTAGGTGCGAAAGTTAAGAACTATATTTTAAATTTGCATACATATAACGCCCTGGTTCATTCATTAGCATGACATTATTTCCTGCTGTAGCCAAGAGTATTAAATCTTTATAGGTATTGGAAACTGCATAGGTTGAGTCAAAAAGATTATCTATACCCACAGTTAACTCAAAACCTTTTGTAAACCGTTTGGTGGCTCTCAAATTCAAGACCGCATAAGCATCTATTTTTTGTTCTCCATTTTCATCATCTATGTCATCCCAAGTATCTGCTGCAATCACTTCTGCTTCAAATTGTAAACTTTCATCATAGTCATAATTTACTGCTGCATTCACTTTAAAAGGAGGGATATCTGGCATATCTGTACCCATCTGTCCTGTAAGTGGTTTGTCTTTAGTACCTCTTTGGTATGCCAATCCATATTCAAAATAGAGTGACTCAGTCGCTACATACATACCACTTACATCAAATCCATACACTGTAGCATCTACATTTTCATAAGCATTGGTAGCTGCACCCATCATATTGACACGGTTTGCATTAAATGCAATATAGTCTTGTAATTTAGAGTAAAAAACCTTTGCTTTTAGGCTACTGTTTTCATAATTTTTATCTACACCCATGTCAAACTCATAATTCACAGTATTATCTAAATCTGGAGTACCTACAGGATTTCCCATCATTCCTATCCAGTAGAGCTCTTTTGCATCAGGGACTCTTGAAGATTTACCTATCCCAACAAAATACTTTGTTGCACTATCGGTCTGATAATTAGCTAACACATAACCATTGAGTTCATCGTAACTGTTAGATTGCTGTTTTGGGTTGGCTGAATCTATATCTGTAGTATCATAACGAAGCCCAAAATCAAATGAAAGTTTTCCCATATGGATGGTGTCCTCGAGAAACAGTGCTGTATTACGTGTATCTACATCCCAAATACTATGAAACTTCGCAGGAGGCAAAGGGTTATCATTTTTAAAATACCCTCCATCCCAGTTACGCAGACTATAATCCATACCCATTGTTAGTGTATGATTTCCCATATTAAAACTATTTTTAACTTTTCCACCTTGTGTTTTTGTCGTAAGTGCATGGGTCACATACGCTGCTGCACCCATTTTACGGTACTTTGTTGACATAGGGTGTTCAACTTCAGATTGATAGGCTTGAATGTAGAGTTCTTTTGAGTAAGTTCCTAAATCTTTTGCTGTATATTCTATATTGTAAATATCTGAATCATCATACAGCGCATCCATTTTGCTTGAAGGGTATAAGATATCATCTGATCTGTTTGCAGTATAAGAGAGTTTTAACTCTTGCGTATCTGTGATGTCCCAAAACATTTTTGCCATCAAGGTTTTTTTACTAAATGCATCAAGGTTTCTATATTTGTCTTGGTACTGTGCCAGAGGAGATACTAGTCCTGCTTTGATATTTCTATCTATTTGCCCTGCAAAGTCATCACCATTACCATCTTTATACTGCTCCCCACTCTCTGTTGAAGTGGAAAGTAAAAAACGTACCGTATCTGTTCCTCCACTAACATTAAGCGCTGCCTTTTTGTAACCAAAGCTTCCTATACCAAGATTAATCTCGCCAGAAACTTCTTTTTCTGGTTTAATGGTATGGACTTTAATGTCTGCAGAAAGCACACCAAAGTCTTCCACATTAAAGGGACCTTCATTAATCTCAATATAATCAACATTATTTGTTAAGATATGTGAGATAGGGGGATCCATTCTGTTTGGACAGGCACCATGTACTTTAGCACCATCTATAGTTACAGAGATATTGTCTTTTTTTTGACCTCTAACACGGATATCATTTGCAATACCTGAACGTCTTATAAGTGAAACAGAAGGCGATTGCCTAAACAATGCCTCACCTAAATCTGCTGATTTAATATCTTCCCCACTCACATCTTTAATCAGCTCAGTACCTGCTTGTGCTTCTACTGTGATAGGTTCTAACTCAACCTGTACCGCCATAAGTCCTACTGTACACATTAATGATAACGTTATTACTCTTTTCATCCCAATTTCCTTAAACAATTTGTGTCATTGTAAAAGAGTAGTGTTAATTGTGTGTTAAATATTATCTCATTTGATAACGAAGAGTGATATTTATACTTGTAGGTAAAGAGATAGGAACTTTTCTTGCATTGATAGGAAAAGCACTTTTGACGGCATTTTTTGCAGAGTGATGGAAAATTTTTGGACCCTTTACGGTGATATTCCCCACCCTTCCATTTGCCAAAATCGTAAACTTCACTTTCACAGTTCCTTCCATACCTCTTTTCTTTGCAATACGAGGGTAAAACTTGTGATTGTCTATTTTTCTACGTAGTGCATTCCAAAATTTATTTTTTTCAGCTTTACTGCTATGGTTTTGTTGCTTTGAGGCTTGTTTGTGTGATGTTTTTTTCTTTTTTTTCTTTTTCTTTTTAGTCTTTATTTTTTTCTGTACTTTCTTTTTTACTAGCTTCTTTTTTGCTGGCTTCTTTACAACTTTAGGGGTAACTTTCTCTACTATAGGTTCCAGAACTACCTCTTTGACCACTTCTTTTTCAATGACAGGCTCAGGTTCCACCTCTGGCTCTTCCACTGCTTTTTCTTCTACCGGTTCTTCTACTTTTTCTATAACAGGTTCAGGAGGAGTGACTACTTCAGGCACAAACTGAGACAGAGACATTTTAATCACAGATTCTTTGGGTTCTTGGGAAGAGACAAAATGGTGAGACTGTGTGTAATAGATAAATAACACGACAAGTAGGTACGCAACAGCAGTAATCATATAGGCTGTAAAAAGGCGAGGTCCGTGTCTTTGCATTTGTGGTCTTTTTTTGAATGTATTATGACGGAAAAATATTAAGAAGTGTTAAAAAAGAACCTTGAGGGAATAACAAGGCTCTTTTATCTTATTTCGACAAAAAGAGTATGACATAGTAGTGTTAAGTCAGTGTTAAATGACTATGTACTATTTATACTTTTACGTTTTTAAGATTTAATCGTACTTCCGTACCTACATTTTCTTGAGAAACTATCTGTATCTCTATATCTTGTTCATTACAATAAGACTTCACCAAGGCTAAACCAATACCTGCTCCTTCTTGGTTTTCATCTGCTTGATAGTAACGCTCATAGACTTGTAATAAATCGGTACTGCTCATTCCTATTCCTTTGTCTATAATACTTAAAGTATCTTCATCTAAAACAATAGAAATAGGAGTCTCTTTTTTTGAATATTTCATAGCATTGGAGAGTAGATTGTCTATTATTTGTTCAAATCCTATTTTGTCTACCTCAATCTTGTAGTCAAAAACATCCAATGAAAAAGGATTTCTTTTCTGCTCTTCAAAAACATGTACACGTTCTTTGAGTAGATCATGTAAAGAGATAGACTCTTTTTCTATAGTGTGCATCTCTTTACGTATACTGTACACCAATTCATTATAGAGTTTTTCCAAACGCACGGAAGCATCTTCTATCCGCCCCAAACGCTTTAAGGTCTTTTCATCTTCTATACCTTTTTTTAACATACTTGTATTGGCTTTTATAGTTGAGAGAGGAATGTTGAGTTCATGAATGATATTATTACTTAAGGAAGTAAGCTTGTCTTCTAGCTGCTTTTTAGGTGCAAAAATAATATGGGTAAGAATGTATCCCCACCCTACTGCTACTAACAAAACCAAAGCACCACCTACAAAAAAGTTAAAATCACTCAAATGCCAATTTTCTAAAAAACGGTACACTGACATTAATAATACTGTCATTGTAATGACATAAATCACCAACGACAAAAGACGTTCGAGCATTCTGTTAGGCATCTAAACTCATTTTATATCCTACACCGCGGACATTGTCTATACATTTTGGAAAATACTTTTTAAGCTGTGTCACATAAACACGCAAAGCACCATCACTTGCTTCTTCTGCGCTACTCCAAAGACGCTCTTTTATCTGCTCAGTTGAGACGACACTTCCTTGGGCTTCTAGTAAAACCAGTAAAAGTTCTGATGCTTTTTGGGTGAGTTCCAATGCCTTATCATTTTTATACAAAGACTTTGTCATCACATCAAATCTAAAAGCACCTATCTGTACAAACTGACTACGTGTTTGACGACGCAAGACCGCATTGATGCGTAAAAGTAACTCATCCAAATCCACAGGCTTGGTAATGTAGTCATCTCCCCCTTGAGTGAAACCTTCTTTAAGTGAATCTTTATCATCACGAGAAGTGATAAAAATCGTTGGAGTCATATCTCCTGCATGTCTTAATTTTTCTAAAAGTTCAAAGCCATTTTCATAAGGTAGATTGACATCAAAAAGGTAAAGGTCATAGTTGTTTTCATAGGTTAAATCAAGTGCAGAGTATGGATCTAGTACCGTATGAACGGTAAACCCCTCTTCTTCTAAAAAATCTTGAAGGGTTTCATTGAAGAGTTTGTCATCTTCTAGGAGGAGTATTTTGGCTGACATATTTTATCTTTTTATTGTTTTTACAGCCTTCACGGCTACGCTTCGCTCCGACCGTTTTGGTTTCGACCCTACAAACGACAAACTATTGTCGTTTGCTTAACGGGTCTCACATCAACATCCCACCATTAACTTTAAGTGTCTCACCTGTGATGTAAGAGGAGTGATCAGAGAGTAAAAATGCCACTGCATCTGCCACTTCACTAGGCTTACCAAATCTTCCCATAGGAATCTCGGCTGTAAAGGCATCTTTTACCTCATCTTTAAGCACTTCAGTCATCTCAGTAGCGATGAACCCTGGAGTGATGGTGTTGTAGCGAATACCCGAAGTCGCTGCTTCAATGGCAAATGATTTTGTCATTGAGATAGTCCCACCTTTAGATGCAGAGTAGTTCGTCTGTCCTGCGTTACCAGTCTCCCCTACGATGGAAGCGATGTTCACAACTGAGCCAAAACGCTTTTTACGCATGACTTTCAGTGCTTCTCTACACCCTATAAATGTAGAAGTTAAGTTAGCATTAATGACATCCATAAACGCTTCCGTTTTCATACGCATTGCCAAACCATCTTTGGTAATACCTGCATTATTGACAAGGTATGAAAGTTCTCCATCTTCTGCAATAATTGTTTTGATACCTGCCACAAAAGCCTCTTCACTACTGACATCAAAACCAATAACCTCAGCTTTGCCACCCTCTGCTTCAATCTCTGCTTTCACTGCATTTGCTTCTGCTTCACCTGAACGGAAGTTGACCCAAACTTTAAGTCCCATTGCTGCAAGACCTTTTGCTATCTCTGCACCTATGCCTCTACTTGCACCCGTCACGAGTACGTTTGTTCCTGTAAATTTCATTGTGACCCTTTAAAATATTTGAGTTATTGTAGCATTTAGGGCTTTAGAGCTAACATTCAAAGAGTTTATTTTTAATATCTTCAAAGACTTTGTAATCATCTGGCGCAATATTATCTGAGTAAATCATGTGATTTATCTGTTCAAGCAGATGCAGTTTTGAGAGTTTGTCTTCACAGAGTGCCTTGTTAATGATGGAAACATGCTCATCTAAATCATACTCTGTATCCATAATACTCTCTAAAAAAGCTTTAGCTTCTTCATGGCTACAATCAAAATTTTGCCCCATCAAGGCACAAAAAAGTGGTGCTTCTTTTTTAACATCTCGGTTGTCAACTTTAATAATATGTGCCAGTAAAGTACCGACCGATCTTTTTATCTTTTTTTTCCATACTGTCTCCTATGAAAATTATTGAACCCTTTGCATAACCTAGACATTCACAATGGGTTTTGCAAAGGGTTCAAGCTATCTTCATAATACAATGAAAAAAAGATTAAGTCAAATTATATCAGTGGAGCATCCATCTCTTCAGGGATATCAAGTCCCATGAGTTTCAATACTGTAGGTGCTACATTGTTTAATCCACACCCCTCTTTTACTTGACTCACACCCTCTGCTATGACAAAACACCATACTTCACCTACAGTATGGTTTGTTAACGTATGTCCCTCACTGTCTTTCATCTCTTCACAGTTTCCATGGTCTGAAGTAAGCACAATGTTATAGCCCTCTTTCTTCGCTTTTTCTATGATGAGCCCAAGTTGTTTATCTACTGCGTTCACTGCTTCACAGGCAGCATCATAGTTACCTGTATGTCCTACCATATCTCCATTGGCAAAATTCACTACGATAAAATCATAAGACTCATCAATCGCAGTACGTACTGCTTCACCTACTTCTGGTGCAGACATCTCTGGTTTCATATCATAAGTTTTTACATCTGGACTAGGGATAAGTACACGGCTTTCTCCTATGTATGGCTCTTCTATACCACCATTAAAGAAAAATGTTACATGCGCATACTTTTCTGTCTCTGCGGTATGAAGTTGCTTGAGTCCTGCTTTAGCTATCACTTCTGCCAAAGTATTTTCAGGTGCCACTTTGGGAAAGAGTATCGGATACTCAAAAGAGGCATCATACTGTGTCATCGTAGCGATATGTAAAGGTATGTAAGTACGTTCAAATGAGGTAAAGGTCTTACTTCCAAGTGCTGTGGTGATTTCTCTTGCTCTGTCAGAACGGAAATTTGTCATCACAACAACATCTCCCTCCTGCATCCCTGTGTATCCTGAAAATGCCATAGGCTCTAAAAATTCATCTAATATATTTTGGGTATAACTTTCATCAATATAGGCTTCAACACTTAAATCTGTAGAGGGTTGTGCCAAGGCAATAGCGTTATATCCTTTTTCTACTCTCTCCCAACGATTATCTCTGTCCATCGTATAAAAACGTCCACCAACCGTTGCAATAGAAATGTTTTCATCACAAATTCCTTCTATTTGTTTCACATAGGTTTTAGCCGAAGTGGGACTGACATCACGTCCATCAGTAATAAGGTGTAAAAATACTTTTTTACCTCTACTCGCTGCTAGTTTTGCAACTCCTATGGTATGTGTGATATGTGAATGTACACCACCATCACTCAACAACCCTACAAGATGTACTCTCTCACTTTTTTCCAACGTTTCATTTAAGGCACTGTTCTCTTCGATACTGCCATCATCCAATGCCAAAGAGACTTTCACCAAATCTTGATACAAAATACGCCCAGAACCTATGGTCATGTGTCCTACTTCTGAGTTACCCATCTGACCAACTGGCAGTCCAACAGAAAGTCCATGTGTAGAGATCAGTGCTCTAGGCGTCTCTTCAAACAACTTGTCATAGGTAGGTTTTGTAGCATCTTTGAATGCATTACAGGTACTGTCAGGTTTACACCCAATGCCATCGGTAATAATTAAAATGGTTTTTTTATTCATTATTATCTCTTTCGTGATATTTAATTGAAATAATAGTAGAATAAACTTTCTAAATCTTTAATGAAAGTACCACATGTTATATGAACTCTCTTCGCTCCTAGATATCAACCTTTTTGGATACATCTCTGTCCGTGCAGGTTTGGCTTTTTTTCTTGCTTTTATCTTAACACTTTTTATTATGCCAAAATACCTCGCTTGGGCTCTTTCTAAAAATGCCAACCAACCCATCAGTAAATATGTTCCTGCACATGAAGGGAAACGTCACACACCTACCATGGGTGGGGCTATCTTTTTACTAGCTACATTTATCTCTGCCCTTATCACCGTTGATTTGACCAATCCATATATCATTGGAGGAATCATTACACTTGCTGGGTTTGGACTTGTAGGTCTCAAGGATGATTTAGGAAAAGTACTCGCGGGTGACAACCTCGAAGGGCTTACCCCTAGAGGTAAAATGTTTTTACAGGCACTTGTCGCAGCATTATCAACAGGACTTCTACTCTATTCTGGGTTTCCAACAGAGTTTTATGTACCTTTTCTTAAAACGCCTCTGTTTGATTTAAGCTACTTTGCCATTCCTTTTTGGATACTTATCTTTTTAGCCACTACCAATGCTGTCAATCTTACCGATGGACTTGATGGCTTAGCTACAGTCCCTTCGGTTATTGCTCTTTTTACCTTAGGCGCTATTGTGTATGTGACAGGTCATGCTATCTTTTCACAGTATATCCTTGTGCCGAACATCAAAGGGGTAGGAGAAGTGATGATACTTGCTTCAGCACTTGCTGGTGGACTTCTAGGTTTCCTCTGGTACAACGCTTATCCTGCTGAAGTATTTATGGGAGACACTGGAAGTCTTGCCATTGGTGGATTTTTAGCCTATCTTGCCATACTGGGTAAAAGTGAAGTACTACTCATTCTTATAGGAATTATCTTTGTGATTGAAACTGTTTCGGTGATTTTACAAGTGGGTTCTTTTAAGCTCCGTGGAGAACGCATCTTTAAAATGGCACCTATCCACCACCACTTTGAGCTCAAAGGCTGGGCAGAAAATAAAATTATTGTACGTTTTTGGATGATTGCATTTATCGCAAATATCTTGGCACTTGTCTCATTTAAGTTTAGATAATGAAACCAGACCATAATATAACGGATAAAAAGCAAAGCTTCTTATCCTACGCTAATGCTATGTTGAATTCAGCAGTCAGCTCATGTGGCTAGCCACATTATATGGAGATATTATGCAAATAAAACCTACATTATTCGGTTATGGACTCACCACAAAAGCTATCGCAAAAAAGCTAGGTGGTGGCTGCACTTTTTTTGATGACAAATGTACAGAAGCCTATACCGATGAAGTAAATAATATCATCAGACCATCCTCAGAGTTTAACCCAAAGGAGAGTCACTTGGAAGTTACTACTCCAAGCCTCCCTCCACAACATCCTCTTATTAAAAAAGCAAACAACCTTCTGAGTGAATATGACTACTTTGCACAGAAAATGCCTTTTACTATTTGGATATCTGGAACCAATGGAAAAACAACCACCACTCAAATGCTCACCTATCTACTAGAAAAAAGAGGTGCAGTGAGTGGAGGAAACATCGGTACACCTTTGGATGACTTAAATGAAGATAACCCTATCTGGGTACTTGAATCTAGTTCTTTCACACTTCACCATACCCATATCGCATCACCAGATATCTATCTTCTCTTACCCATCACACCAGATCATTTAGACTGGCATGGGACACCCGAAGCCTATGAGGCTGACAAACTGCGTCCTCTGCTCACCATGAAAGAAGGAGAACTCGCCCTTGTACCAAAGGGGCTTACACTTCCAAAGACAAATGCCTATGTGGTAGAGTATGACAGCGATGCCTTTTTGTGTAACTATTTTGACCTAGATGCTTTAAGGCTTAACTATAAAGGTGCTTTCTTACAAGATGCCTTACTCTCTTTAGCCATTACAAAAGTACTCTTTGATGAGACAGATTATGACTTACTCAATACTTTTAAACGAGATGCCCATAGACAAGAAGAATTTTATGACACACAAGGAAGACTCTGGGTCAATGACTCAAAAGCCACAAATCTTGATGCTACGATACAAGCAGTTAAAGGCTACGCAGATAAACACATTCACCTCATACTTGGGGGAGACGACAAAGGTGTAGACTTAACCCCTCTTTTTAAAAAGATGCAAGGTCTAAATCTTACATTATATACTATAGGGGCCAATAATGATAAACTTATCAAGCTCTCAGAAGCATTTCATATTGATGTGACGGAATCACATACTTTAAAAAATGCTGTTGATGCTATTGGAAAGAGATTAACTGTGCAGAGTATCGCACTTCTCTCACCCGCAGCAGCAAGCTTTGATCAGTTCAAATCTTATAAGCATAGAGGTGAAATATTTATGGATTTAGTAAAAAATCTATAAAATAACCCATTTGTCTTATTTCCTTGTATTTTTTTAAGTTTAAGGCGTTATAATTCTATCCACTTAAGCAAGATACCTTGTTTTTAAGTTGTGGCTCCATAGCTCAGTTGGTAGAGCAAAGGATTGAAAATCCTTGTGTCGGCGGTTCGATTCCGTCTGGCGCCACCATTCACATCTACATAATCAAAATCTTATTACTTTGAATAAACAAAAACTTAACAGAAGCATTTACTTTACCTTAAAAAAACCCATCAAAAAAAACCATACTAAACAGATAGACTTTCTATATATTATCATATACATACCATGAACACGTACTTTGAGAGAAGATTAACCATTCATTAACTTTTTATTAACTCTATTGACTTTAATGAACAAAAGGTGCTATAATTCCGTGTATTCAAACAAAATTCAAGGAGATTACAATGAAAAAAGCATTATTACTTTCAGTAGTAGCGTCAACAATGATTATGGCTGGTGGAGATATCGCTCCAGTTGAGCCAGTAGTAGAAGCACCAGTAGTAGAAACATCTGGTTGGGACTTTGGTGGAAAAGGTGTAGTTTATTACCAAACAAATGACACAATCGGTATTTCTGGTGCAGCTACAGGTGACCTCTTCTCACAAGAAGCTTCTGCAGCAGATGCTGGTATCCAATTAACAGCAACAAATAAAGACCTTTTTGCAGGTGTTGGTGCAGGTGTTACAGTTAATGGTCTTGCAACACTTGGTCTAGAAAACGATATTGTTTCTAACGTTATGCAAAGTGTATATGGTAACCTTACAGGTGGTTGGATTGCTGAGTCTTACCTTACTTACGGTGCTGGTAATACTATGGTAAAAGTAGGTCGTCAAACACTTCCAAAATCACTTTCTCCAATGGCATACAGTGAAAACTGGAATGTATTTGAAAACACTTTCGATGCAGCATTGATAGTGAACTCATCTCTTCCAAATACTACATTAGTAGGTGCATGGGTATGGCAACAAAATGGAAATGGTATGCACCAAGACATGGCAACATTTGGTAAACTAAATGGTGACAGAGGTGTTTTCATGCTTACTGCACAAAACAAATCTATCTCAGATGTAACACTTACAGGTAGCTACTACTTCGCTTCAGAATTTGCAGCTGGTAATGACCTTAGTATTCTTTGGGGTGATGCAGCATATAATGCTGGTGGATTTAATCTTGGTGTTCAAGCTGCTACACTTATGAGTGATGCATTCGCAACAGATCCAGTAATTTGGGGTGTAAAAGTAGGTACTACTCTTGCAGGTATCAACCTTGGTGCAGCATACTCAGATGTACAAGACACTTGGGCACATCAAGTTGGTGGTAGTACTTCAGCAGTTTACACAACTACAGCACTTGACCAAGTTAAGCCTGCAGCAAACACATGGACAAATGAAACAAAATTCACTCTAAGCGCAAGCGCAGCTGCACTAGGTGGAAATATTACTGGTGTATTTGCTAATTCAGAAAATGATTACTCTGATTACAATGAATTTGACCTTGTTTACTCAACAAACCTTACAGATTCTATAAACCTTACAGCAGCATATGTATATGCTGATCTTGATGCACTTTCAGATACTATCAATCTTGTACGTGTAGTAGGTTCGTACAAATTCTAAGAATTACTTCTTAAAATTTAACCTACTTAGAGTTCAGGCTTTTGCCTGACTCTAACTTCTTTTCTTTTCAAAATCACTTTACATTTTTTCAACTTTATACATTACATCTACATTTTGCTATAATGCTGCAAAAGTCTAAATATATCATTTACAAAGAAGTTACTTATGTCAAATACTAAAAAATTACACCTAGTCAGCCTAGGCTGTACCAAAAACCTTGTCGATAGCGAAGTGATGCTTGGTCGTCTCAAAGAGTATGAAATTACTGATGACAATACCATTGCTGATGTGATTATTGTAAATACCTGTGGGTTCATTGATGCTGCCAAAGAAGAGAGTATCAACACCGTACTCAATTTATATGATGAACGTAAAGAAAACTCTATCTTGGTGATGTCTGGTTGTCTTACGGAGCGTTACCGTGAAGAGTTACAAGCAGATATGCCAGAAATTGACATCTTTACAGGTGTTGGGGATTATGAGAAGATAGATGAGCTTATCGCCTCTAAACAAAGTACCTTTAGCCCAGAAGTCTACTTGGCTAGTGAGACAAGTGGTAGAGTTATCACGGGTTCTAATTACCATGCCTACATTAAGATAGCAGAGGGATGTAACCAAAGCTGTTCTTTTTGTGCTATTCCTAGCTTCAAAGGCAAACTACACTCTCGTTCACTCTCTTCTATTGTAAAAGAAGTAGAGATGTTAGTCAAAGAAGGTTACTATGACTTCTCTTTCATCTCACAGGACAGTTCAAGCTACGGACGTGATATGAAGATGTCTGATGGACTTATAGAGCTTATTAAAGGTGTTGAAGCTATAGAGGGTGTAAAATCTGCTCGCATACTATACCTTTACCCTAGTACCACCACTTTTGAACTCATCGATGCTATTTCAGACTCTACGGTGTTCCAAACATACTATGATATGCCTATTCAACACATCGAAGATTCTGTGCTCAAAACCATGAAACGTGGCTTTGGAGAGAAAAAGACCATCGAACTACTAGAGTACATGAAGTCTAAGCCATATGCCTTTTTACGTACGTCACTCATCGCAGGTCACCCAGGTGAGAGTGATGAGAGTTTTGCAAAACTGTGTGATTTTATAAAAGCATTTAAATTTGACAGATTTAACACATTTCATTACTCAAACGAAGAGACAACCTCAGCCTACAATCTAGAGCAAATCCCTCAAGATACCATCGATGAAAGAGCTGATATCTTAGGTGCCATAGCTGAAGAGAACACACAAGAGTCTTTAGAAAATATGGTAGGTAAAACCGTCACCTTGGTCATAGATGGAGAAAGCGATGAACACGAGTATCTCCTTTCTGCTAGACCCTTAAACTGGGCAGTAGACTTAGACGGAGAAATCCTCATCAACAACACGTCAGACTTACCTATAGAATATGGTAAACTCTATGAAGCAAAAATTACAGAACTAGTAGGCACGCAATTACTTGCAACCCTACTCAAACCATCCGTGCGATAGCACTTCCATCAATCACGCTTGCGTGCCCTGTCTCTCCGAACGACCTTGAAAGCAAAGCGATTCGAGAGGAGAGACGATTTTTTTGCTTCGTTTTTTTCTAAAAAAAATGAAGAGAACATCTACGCCACAGTTTGGCAAAAAGGTATTTTGAATGACAGTAGAGACCAAAAATCTTAAAAACAAAAAAAACCTATTAGCATTCTCAGCAGGAGTAGACTCCTCTGCCCTCTTCTTCCTACTTATAGAAAATCACATCAAATTTGACATCGCCATTGTCGACTATGGTGTAAGAAATCAAAGTAAAGAAGAGGTAGCCCATGCAAAAAAATTGGCAAAAGAACACAAACTTTTTTGCCATACCATCCAAGCACCAAAATTTACAAAAAACTTTGAAAAACAAGCCAGAGATTTTCGTTATGAATTCTTTGATTCACTTGTGACCATCGAAGGCTATGACAACATCCTCACAGCACATCAGCTAAACGACCAGCTAGAGTGGTTTCTTATGCGCCTTAGTAAGGGTGCAGGAGTGAGTGAACTACTAGGTCTGGAGAGTATTTCAAAAAGAAAAAACTATACCTTAGTAAGACCTCTACTAAACTCTAGCAAGGATGAGTTACTCCAATACCTCAATGTGCATAACTATCCTTATTTTATAGATGAAAGCAACAGTGATAAAAAGTATGAACGCAATAAGTTTCGACACCAATTTTCAGATGCACTACTTGCAGAGTATAAAGAGGGTATAGCCCGCAGTTTTGACTACTTACAAAAAGACAAAGAGGTACTTGAAAGTGCTTTTACAATTAAGGTCTCCAAAAAAGAACTCCGAATCATTACACTACATGCCCAAGAGGCGAAAGTAAGAGCTGCAGATATTACTTTTAAAAAACTAGGCTATCTACTCTCTGCAGCACAACGAGAAGAGATAGAAAAAGAACAAAGTCTTGTCATAGGTGGAGAGTGGGCAGTTGAGTACCAAGATGGTCTACTTTACATTGCACCATATGTTACTGCCACTATGCCTAAAAAATTTAAAGAGCAATGCAGAACAAATAAAATCCCTAATAAGATAAGACCCTATATATTCCAATATTTCCGTAGGGTGTGATAGCAATCACACCCTACGATTTTGCCAAAGGATGTGCCTTCATATACTCCTGCATCTTCTTCACAGAGCCTAGTTTGGTATAGACCTGTGTAGTTGCCATAGTCTCATGTCCTAGCAGTTCAGAAATGTCTGCTATGCGCGCACCGTGATTGAGTAAATGTGTGGCAAAAGAGTGTCTTAGTTGATGCGGTGTAGCTTTGAGTCCTTGTGCCTTAAAAAGTTTTGTCAAAATATAGCGTAACTGTGCACTGTTCATTGGAGCATTACCCTTTTCAAATAGATAGGTTTTGGGATGCTTCATTTGTATATAACCTGTAACAAGTATGTGCAATTGGGGCAACAAAGGTAACTCTCTTACCTTATTTCCTTTACCATGTATCTGCACCCATTTTTCTTTAATATCATCCAATTTAAGACCACTAAGCTCTGAGATACGTAACCCCAAGCCATAAAGCATGGAAATAAGCAATTTTTCCTCTATATTTGCCTCTTCTAGTACTTCTACTATATACTGTTCTTCAATGGGCTTAGGGAGGCTCTGAGGTACCTTAATCGTCTCATCTCCTATGAGTTTGATAGACAGATGACACTGATCTTCCATATATTTAACAAAAGACCGAATGGCAGAGAGTTTTTTAACGATGGTTTTTTTGTTATTTTTCACAATAGCAAAACGAAAAGGAGTAATATCTAGATGATAGGTCTCATCTTCAAAAAAGAAATGACTCACTTCCATCATTTGACGAAGTGCAACTTCATAGGTGATAACAGAGTGTTCAGAATAACCTCTGACATCATACAGATACTCAAGAAACTCTTCAGATAATACTTGAAGTTTCTCTTTCATCATTTAACCTATAGTATGTGCCAACATTTTGCTAGCTAAATACGCTTTGGCCTCTTCATGTCCCAATCCTTCAAGTGAAAGACTCTGCATATAAAAATCTACTTGTGTAAAAGGTTTAGGGATAACAAATCTATCCCATGATCCTAATTGCCAATAGTTTTGGGCTGTAAAGTTCATCACAAAAATTGGTAATTTACTTTTTAAAGCAATCCCCACTGCCCCATCACTCATAGAGTGCCTAGGACCCTTAGGCCCATCTGGCGTAATGAGTACCTCTTCTCCAGATTTAATACTTTTAAATGCCTGCAGTAAAACTTGTCTCGCACCTTTACGAGAAGAGCCTCTTAACGGACGTATTTTCAAAAACTGTAGTGTACGTGCTATAAGTGCACCATCAAAATGAGAGGAGATGACCGCAGAAGCAGGATGCTTTTTATGTATATGTCTATACGCCTGCGGAGACATAAGCAGTTCCCCATGCCATGTGACACAAACATGTTGTCGTTCATCTATCTCTGTAATGTAGTGAAATTTTTTACGTGTGGTAACCCATATGATACGCATCAGTATATAAACCAAAGGAGGTATCACTACCTGCCCCAGTTTTCTCAAAAAGGACTTCATCTGCGTTAGACAAGCACTCCGTCAAGTGCCCCTCTAGATGTTTTGGTTACTTTCACATCTACTATCTTTCCAAGGAGCTCTTCACTTCCTTCAACAAAAAAGAGCTTACCGTCATCTGAACGACCAGAGACTCTACCGTTTGGCTTAAGTTCATCAAAGTAGACTTTATGTACTGCACCCATTCGAGCATCCATAATCTCATCCAGTATTTCGGTATGCCGTGCTTGCAGTCTAGTAAGTCTAGCACCGGAGAGTGCATTATCTATCTGATCTTCAAATTCAGCTGCTTCAGTGTGTGGACGTGGTGAATATTTGAACGAAAACATCTGCTCAAAACGTACAATTTCGAGTACCTCCATCGTATCTTCAAAGTCTGCATCACTTTCCCCAGGGAAACCAACAATAACATCTGTCGAAATCGTCGCTTCTGGACATAAAGTACGTATCTTCTGACAACGGTTCAAGAAGTTCTCTTTAGTGTACCCTCTTTTCATCTCTTTAAGCAGACGTGTTGAACCACTTTGTAGAGGGACATGTATCTGTTTACATATTTTCGGATTTGAGGCAAACTCTTGTAAAAAAGCATCATCCATATGTAAAGGGTGTGGCGATGTAAAACGTATACGCTCTAAACCGTCAATTTTTGATATTTTTTGTAAAAGCTGTGTAAAATTACACTGCTCTTCTGCGCTACCAAAACGTCTACCATAGTTGTTTACATTTTGCCCAAGAAGCATCACCTCTTTTGCACCTGTATTGACGGCTTTGGTTATCTCTTGCGCTATAAGATCTGACGGGATAGAAATCTCATCTCCACGGGTTTCAGGCACAATACAAAAAGTACAGGACTTGTCACACCCTATAGAGATGTTTACCATTGCTTTAAAAGGGTTGCTTCTATACTCACCAAATGCGTAGGTACTTTCATCAAAATCAGTACTGACTTCCACTGCATGTTTTTTATCTACCACTTCTGTGATTTTAGATACATTTCTAGCACCCAGTACAAAATCTACAGCTGGTGCCCGTTTAATGATCTCTTTTCCTAAGTGTGATGCAGTACATCCTGCCACACCTATTTTGGCACCCTCTTTTTTGTGTTTATTAAATACACCAATTTCAGAAAAGAGTTTAGCCACAGGTTTTTCTCTGACTGAACAGGTATTGATAATGATAAGATCTGCTTCGGAAAGGTTTTCGGTAAGTTCGTAGGGTTCTTTTTGGTTAAGCTCTGCAATCATATGTTCGCTATCACGAACATTCATCGCACAACCTAGTGTTTCAATAAATAATTTTTTTGTACTCAATATGTCTCTTTAATATCGCTAAGATTACGCGATAATATGCACTTCATAGATGTATTCATTTTCATCTAAACCATACTTTACTTCTCTCATATAGACAGAAAAACCTTTTTCTTCAAAATGCTCAATGAGTTCTTTTAGCTCTTTATGTGAGTTGTCTTTATCAAAATAAAATATAGATTTGTTCGCTAGTTCTTCTTCTATTTTTTTCAACTCAATCGTTTTTGGCTTTGCCTTAAGTGTCGTTCTAGCAAGTTTTAATTTCATCTATGGTACCTTTGATTCGTTCTTTAAATTTTTCTTAATTGTCTAGATTATACTTTATTTTCAGTAAAGGTTTGGTTAGATATAATACACAACTTCAAAAAGAACCCTCCCGAGATATTATTGACACTGTTATGTTACCTCTTGTAGCGGTCTATTGAAATGTCATCAAAAAAAAATGATTAAAAAACAGGAAAAACTTATGGAAAAAATATTAGATATTATCGAAGCTATCGCGCATGAAAAAAACATCTCAAAAGAACATGCACTAGAAGCATTTACTGAAGCAATTAAAAATACAGCCAAAAAACTTACCACTTTTACAAGTAATTTTGAAGTAATTATCGATCAGGATACCAAAACATATACAGTAAACAAAGTCATTACCGTTGTGCCAGATGGAGATTCACGACTCATGGCTGAAGTAGGAAGAGAGCCAAATATCGAGACTATTGAATCAGATGCATTTATCTCTTTGTCTGAAGCAAAAGAGTTTGATGACTCTATTGAAGTGGGCGATGAACTCAAAGAAGAATTTGTTCTAGAAGACCACGGACGTACAGCGTCAGCAAACCTTTTTAGAGAGTTGGAATACCATGTGCAAAGACGTATCGAACAAGATCTCTTTGAAAAATACAGAGAAAAAGTAGGTACAGTAATGCTAGGAACTGTAAACCGTGTCGATGCAGATGATAACACACACGTTGAAATAGGCGAACTTAAAGGGATAATGACACGTAGAAACCGTATTAAAGGTGAAACATTTAAACGTGGTGACAGCATTAGAGCACTTTTACGTTATGTTTCTGTTGATCCTCAATATGGACTTTTTCTTGAACTCACACGTACTTCACCAAAATTTTTGGAGTCACTTATGGCTTCAGAAGTACCAGAGATTGACGATGGTGTGGTTGAGATAGTCAATGCTGCAAGAATCCCAGGAGAAAGAGCGAAAATAGCACTTAAAACAGAGCAGATGAATGTTGACCCTATCGGTGCAGCTGTTGGTGTAAAAGGTGTACGTATTAACGCAGTAAGCCAAGAGCTTAATGGTGAAAATATCGACTGTATTGACTACTCTCCTATCCCAGAAGTGTTTATTACACGTTCATTAAGTCCAGCAATTACGCAGAGTATTAAAGTAGATGCTGCTGAGAAAAAAGCAATGGTGAACATCACTGGTGACCAAAAAGCAAAAGCTATTGGTAAATCAGGGATCAATATCCGTTTGGCATCAATGCTTACAGGATATACTATAGAGCTCAATGAGGTAGAAGGTGTAGCCGAAAGACAAGTAGACTCATCTGAGCCTGAGATTACTAAAACAACAGACACAACTGCGTTATCTGATTTATTTAAATAATCTTGTTAGGGGTGTCGATTAAGACACCTTTGAATAACAAATGAAATTATATTTTAAGAAAGTATCATTTCAGAAAAACTATCTGCATCAAGTGATGCAGACCCTACAAGTACCCCATCAACCCCAGCGATACTTATAATCTCTTTTATATTGGCAGGTTTAGCAGAACCTCCATAGAGTAATGGCTTTTCATTGATCGCTTTTTTTAAAGCTCTGTGTGTACTAGATATCTCTTCTACAGTAGCAGACCTTCCCGTACCTATCGCCCAGATAGGTTCATAAGCAACAATAAGCTTTTCATACGAAATGTCTATACCTTCAAACTGTGCAAGCAGATATTTCATTACCGATTCAAAACCTTTTTCACGTATAGCTAAAGGTTCACCTATACAGTAAATGATTTCAAATCCCTGCTCTTGAAAAAAAGCAAATTTAGCTGCTACTTTTTCTTGTGTTTCAGCCATATATTCACGGCGTTCACTGTGCCCAATAAGGATTGTTTCAATATCAAACTCATCAAGTTGTTCTAGCCCTATTTCACCGGTATATGCACCATTATGTGCAGGGTAAGCATTTTGTGCACCTAGCGTAAAATCACCTTCATAACTATCAAGTGCAGTAGCAGGAGGAAAAATATATACTTTATCTTCTGGAGATTTTGCACCCAATTTTTTATTTAACGCATCAATATACAACTCTGTACTTCTACGTGTATGGTTTGTTTTAAAATTTGCTGCAAAAATCATACTAAGCCTTTATTTTAATGCTTCTAATCCAGGAAGTGCAATACTCTCAATAAGCTTCAAGCTTGCTCCACCACCAGTAGAGATAAATGTCATCTCATCAGCATCACCTGCACGCTGTACTACATCGGCAGTATCACCACCACCTACAATAGTTGTTGCATGTGTTTGGGCAATATTATTTGACATCGCCATACTCCCTTTTGAGTATCTGTCCATCTCATACACACCCATAGGTCCATTCCAGATAATCGTCTGTGCATCATTAAGTGCTTCACGGAAAAGTCTTGTACTTGCTGGTCCAATGTCTAGTCCCATCCAGTCAGATGGTATCTCCTGTACTGGTAAAAATTTTACTGTTGTATTTTCAGAAAACTCTGGTGCAGCCACAACATCTACAGGCAAGTAAAATTTTACACCCATCTCTTGTGCTCTACTCATGATAGTTGTTGCTTCTTCGATGAGATCATCTTCAACCAATGAAGAACCCACTTCATATCCAAGTGCTTTAAGGAATGTAAATGCCATACCACCACCGATAATAACCTTATCAACTTTAGTTAAGAGGTTTGTAAGTGCTTGAAGTTTTCCAGATACTTTAGAGCCCCCCACTACTGCAACAAAAGGACGAACAGGGTCTTCTAATACTTTAGAGAAGAAATTTACCTCTTTACCCATCAAAAAGCCTGCAGCTTTTGAATCTGCATCAAAAAATTTGGTAATCGCATCGATAGAGGCATGTTTTCTATGACAGGCACCAAAAGCATCATTGACATAAATATCAGCATAGGCAGCTAACTTTTCAGCAAATGCCATATCATTTTCAGTCTCACCTGCTTCATAACGAAGGTTTTCCAAAAGTAATACATCGCCTGCTTCCATTTTCGCTGCTTTTTGAGGAGCATCTGGCCCAATAACATCTTCTGCCATAAAAATATCTCTTTTTATTTTAAGAAGTGTATGTAGTCTTTTTGCTACAGGGACAAGTGAATATTTCTCTTCATATTTTCCTGGCTCTGGTCTTTCATAGTGTGATGCCAAAATAATCTTACAATCTCTGTCTATACAGTAGCGAATCGTCTGTAATGCAGAACGGATACGTCTGTCATCAGTAATGTTCCCAAACTCATCTTTAGGTACATTAAAATCACATCTTATAAATACTCTTTTGCCGTCTATATCTAAATCTTTAATTGTTTTCAATCTATTCCCCATCCCCAAATTATTTGCTTATATGTACAGCCATGTCAACCAAGCGACAAGAGTAACCCCACTCGTTGTCATACCAAGAGAGAACTTTTACCATCTTGTTACCAATCACCTGAATCGTATCAAGAGGTACAACTGTACTTAGCTCTTCACCTACAAAGTCCATAGAGACTCTATACTCTTCATCTACACCAAGGATACCTTTGTGTGACCCCTCACTTGCAGTTTTAAATGCTGCTTGCACGTCTTCTACTGTGACATCTTTGTTTAATGTTACAGTTAAGTCAACCATAGAGACATCTGCTGTCGGTACTCTAATAGCTTGTCCGTTAATCTTACCTGTCAAACTTGGCAGTACTTTAGAGATGGCTTTAGCTGCTCCTGTAGTCGTAGGTACCAAGTTTACTGCACCTGAACGCCCTTTTCTTGGATCTTTTTTATGTTTTGCATCCAAGATAGGTTGAGAAGAGGTATAAGAGTGAATCGTTGTCATCAGACCATTTTCTATCCCAAAGGCATCATCAAGTACTTTAGCTACAGGAGCTAAACCATTGGTCGTACATGATGCATTTGACACAACTGTTTGCCCTGCATATTCATCGGCATTGGCTCCAAGTACAAAAGTAGCAGTATCATCTTTAGCAGGTGCAGAAAAAAGTACTTTTTTTACCCCATTGTCAAAGTATGGCTGTACAGACTCTGCTGTTAAAAATGCACCTGTACACTCAAGCACCACTTCTACACCTGTTGAAGCAAAATCAATTTTATTTAAATCACGTTCTGCAAAGATTTTTGCTTTTGTCTCACCGATATTCAAAAACCCATCGGCAACAGAAACATCATTATGTCTACCATGTACAGAGTCATATTTGAGATTATACTCAAGCATCTCTTCTGTACCAGAGGCATTCACTGCAACCAATTCAATGTCATCTCTATCTGCAATGATACGTGCGACACATCTACCGATTCTACCTAGTCCGTTTATTGCTACTTTTACAGCCATTTGTTACCCTTAGAGTTTATTATGTAAAACTATGTTAAAATTACGCAATTTTACAGTAAATGAGGTTAGCATTTGGTTAATCAATCCAAGCCTATAGTAGCAATCTTTGGTGGGAGTTTCGACCCCCCTCATATTGGACATCAACATATCGTTGAAAGTGCTATCAAAAACTTGGAGATTAATCATCTACTCGTTGTGCCTGCCTACTTAAATCCTTTTAAAAGCTTTTCGTTCGCATCTGCGACACAGAGGCTTGCATGGTGTCACACACTTTTTGATGATTTTGAAAAAGTTATCGTAAGTGATTATGAGATAAATGAAGGTAAAAGCACTACAACTGAACAAACTGTAAAACACTTTAACAGAGTGTATGATGTAAAGTATTTGATTATTGGTTCTGACAACTTGTCTACATTGACAAAATGGCATCACTTTTCTTGGCTTAATGAAACAATTACTTGGGTCATTATCACGCGTGATGGTTACCCTTTACATGTTGATCATCTTAAAAATTGGGAAATATTAAACGTAGATGCTCCTATGAGTTCTACGCAAATACGAAACAAAAAAGATTTACACTATGTTGACAAAAAAATTCAAAAATCAGTACAAATAGTACTCAAAGGAAACAACTTAATGACAATAGAAGAAAGAGTAGAGAATATCGTTCATATTCTCGATGATAAAAAAGCAGAAGAGATAGAAGTATTTAACCTAGATGATGCAGATTACATTGCAAAGCGTGTAGTCATTGCAAACTCACTCAACGGAAAACATACATTGGCACTTTTTGATCACCTTAAAAAGGGACTTAAAGAACATGGAGACTCTATCTTAGCATCTGATACAAGTGATGACTGGGTTGTGGCAGATTTAGGAGATATTCTTATCCATATCATGATACCTGAATACAGACAACGCTATAGCCTAGAACAATTTTTAAATGAATTAGTAGAGAATCAAGCAAAAAATATAGATATTGACCCTGCATAATTTTGACAAACTCAGTAACCGTTTATATAGCGGTATCTGAGTCTGCCAACTCCTTTTTACCCTAGTTCATGTCCTGAACCTGTAATAAGCTCAAGTAACAAAAACAATCCTATCGTCACAACTGGCGAAAATATCACCCACCAATAATATTTATCTCGTAACATATAGAGTACCAGTGCACCCCATGATACGATAATAAGCATAATATGTGAAATGAAAATAGGGAAGACCTGCCGTGTGAGGTTACCTACCACACCCAAAGAGAGTATGGCGACAAAGGTTGCTAGGGAGATAAGCAGTTTTTTTGTATCTTTATTACGACTGTATTGAAAAAATATTGCTCCAAATGTAGCCAAGATCACTAAAATAATAAGTGCTTTCATATTCCTGTCTCCTTAGTAGTTATAGTTTATCTACAACCTTAATACCTAGTATATCAAGCCCTTGCTTAATCGTCTTTGCTGTAAGATTTGCAAGCTGTAAACGACTCATCTTAACCTCTTCATCAATCCCGCCTTTTAAGATAGGGTTTTGCTCATAAAATCGCATAAACAAAGTCACAAGTTCATACAAATAGGTAGTGATTTGGTTTGGACTTGCATCCACAGCAGCACGACTCAAGACATCTTCAAAACGTAACAACATGGTTGCCAATCTATGCTCTAATGCATCGCCAATAATAATTTTTCCCTCGATAGGTGCATTATACTTTCTAAAAATACTCTGAATCCTTGCATATCCATACTGCATATAGAGTGAGGTATTTCCCTCAAATGAAAGCATTTTATCCCAGTTAAAAATGTAGTTTGACTCACGGTTTATGACGAGATCAGCATATTTGACTGCACCTATACCGATGATTTTTGCCAATGCATCTACTTCTGCTGGAGTATACTCTTCTTTATTATTTATGGTCTCTTTGGCTTTGACTACTGCTTCATCAAGCAGGTCTATGAGTTTTACTGTGCCACCATCACGGGTCTTAAATGGTTTTCCACCTTTGTCCATCATGGTACCAAAGGCAATGTGCTCAAGTTTTACATCTTCAGGTACAAACCCTGCCTCTTTTGCTACACGAAACACCTGTTTGAAGTGTCCCGCTTGTCGTGCATCTACCACATAAGAGATACGTTTTGCACCCAATACTTCTGCTCTGTACCATAAAGCTGCAAGGTCTGTCGTTGCATAAAGGTACCCTCCATCTCCTTTTTGTACAATGACGGGTACTTCATCACCCTCTAAAAATACACACTGGGCACCGTTACTCTCTTCTAATGCACCTTTCTTCTCTAAAGCATCTACAACTTTAGGTAACTCATCATTATAAAAACTCTCTGCGCGTACATCATCACGTGTAAGATTGACATTGAGTTTCTCATACACCTCTTCACAGTGTCCCAATGAAATATCAATAAACTTTTGCCATAGGTTCAAACAGTGTGCATCACCTGACTGTATCTTAACAACATACTCTCTTGCTTTATTGGCAAAGTCTGCATTAGCATCAAACTCGCCTTTAGCATCTTTATAAAACTGCTCCAAATCTTTAAGACTTACCGAACCATCTTCATCTTTCATCTCAAGATAAGCGATGAGCATCCCAAACTGTGTACCCCAGTCGCCAATATGGTTTTGACGTATCACATCATCCCCTAAAAACGTAAGAAGATTTGCCAAAGTATCACCGATAATCGTTGAACGCAAATGTCCTACGTGCATCTGTTTGGCCATATTTGGTCCAGAGTAGTCAACCACGACTTTGATAGGATTTTTTCTAGTAGAGATACC
This sequence comes from Campylobacterota bacterium, assembly GCA_013607775.1. GTDB lineage: Bacteria > Campylobacterota > Campylobacteria > Campylobacterales > Sulfurovaceae > Sulfurovum. The sequence goes on from VCAW01000082.1 coordinate 24,176, forward strand.
CAGTCTTTTATCTTCTAAGGCTGTTTGACATTGTGTACCAATCCAAAGTGGATTCAACCAAAGGTTGATAAATCCAGGGCCAGCTATCTCCGCTTTGGAGAGTACACCGGTCAAGTCAAGATTGTCCAAAATACTTTGTGCTATCTCTCTTGGATTTTTCCCAAGTTTTTTAGACAAAGCCATAGCACCATTGAACTGATAGTCTCCAAACTCTGGTTTGGTTGCTTCCGAGACAGACATAGGCTCATGTTCTATACCAGCTTTAGCAAAAGCATCTTTGATAACGTTATTGATTTGTGATTTTAATTTCATAGATTTTCCGTACGGATAGTGTAGATGTTATGAGGCAAAAACCCCATAACGAAATGATGAGAAAGCTTATGCGTTTTCGCTTTTTGTCTCTTCAGTTTTTGCTTCAACTTTTGGTTCTTCAGTTTTAGCAATCTCTTTAGGCTCTTCATCGTCCTCTTTAATCGCTTTTTTAAAGTCTTTAATTCCCTTACCCATACCTTTTGCAAGATCTGGAATCTTTTTCGCTCCAAAAAGAAGTACAACAATTGCTAATACAATCAGTAGTTCTGGCATACTTGGCATACCCATATCAATCCTTTACATTACTCTTATGAGTATAAATTTCAATAATTATACTCCAAAATGTTTAATGTTACTTTTCACCTAACCACTGGACGATGAATTTCTCTTCATCTTCCGTACTTTGTTTCAATCTCGCTGCTTTTGCAACAATCACAAACTCTTTGGCTGCTTTTTCCACTGTATCATTAATAATCGTAAAATCATACTCACCGACAGCTTTTATCTCACTCTTGGCATTTTCTACACGATTAACGATAACAGATTCATCATCCGTACATCTTGCACGTAGTCTTGTTTCAAGTTCTACCAATGTAGGCGGGGTAATAAATGCCGAGGTGGTAATGTCATTCATTTTAGCTCGTACAAGTCTATGTCCCTGTACATCGATGTCAAAAATGACCAATTTACCCTCTTCAAGTGCTTGACGTACAGGTTTCAATGATGTACCATAGTAGTTACCATGTACCTGAGCATACTCTAGAAAATTTCCGGCTTTAATATCTTCTTCAAAATTCTCTTTAGTTACGAAAAAATAATCCACACCATTTTCTTCCCCTACTCTAGGCTCACGTGTAGTAGTTGAGATAGAAAAATAATACTCTCCTATCTCATCTGAAGCTGCATTTATGATGGTACTCTTCCCTGCGCCACTTGGACCAGAAAGTACTAATATTGCACCTTTTTGCATTAGTTCGTATCCTCTAGTTTGATTGTCACTTCTACCTCTTTACCTTTAAGTAGTTTTTTCATCTGCTTTTTCGTCATGCTTGCCATCGCCATCTCTACAGCATCTTCTATGTGTTCCATGTTCTCTTCTGTAAATTTTAGTTTTTTAGATTTGTTCTTTTTCTTTTTGCTCTTTTTTCTTTTTGTCTTATCTTTCTTCGATACTTTATCGGCTTTCTCTACGGCATGTAAACTACCATCCAAACCTATACTCAACTCTTCAACTATCTCATTCTCATCTACGATTTCAAGTCCATCAGCGATGAGTTGTTCTTTGATGACTTCTATTTTGCGTGCTTCTATCTCTTCATCACTTAACTCTGTTTCCGGCACTTCTAAGTCATCATCCATATCAAGCAGAGCTTTGATTTTTTCTATCTCATCCACATCTAAAACTGCAGCAGCATTCTCTTCTTCCTCTAACGTTTCAACAACAGGCTCTTCCTCTTCTGCTGACAAAGGAAAAATAGAGGGCATCTCTTCAGCTGTTTCTTCCTCTTCTATCGTAAAATTCTCTTCTTCTATCTCTGGGGTATCATCATCTTTATGCATCTCTACCTCTGTAATAAGCTCAGTAATCTGCGAAGGTAAGAAAGGCTTTTTGATTGTCACATCAAAACCTCGCATCTCATCACTACGGTAAGAGATAAATACTTTTTTAGTATTTTTTAACCTTGCAAGAAGCTCTGCCACATCTCGCCCATACGAAGCTTCATCTACAAATACTACATCATAAACATTCTGAGATACTTCATCAACTGTTTCCACTTCATCAAGTAACACAGTATCATCACGGGTACAAAGGATAAGAAGTCTAGAGACAACAGGATTGGCGTTTATAAGTAAAATATGCATAAGATTTATCCCCTAGATATATTGAATATTATTATAGTGTAACTCTGGTTAGGACTTGGTTTTTGGAAAAATAAAAAGGATAAGAATAGTTTACTCAACTTTCGCACATAAATTCCACTAAATCCACGAACTTAAGTTGAGTAT
>VCAW01000100.1 GCA_013607775.1 Campylobacterota bacterium
TACTAATATTATGCTTAATATGTGTATTTAGATGTAAATTAAACCTTCGTTTATGATACACATCTGCTTTATATCCAAAAGTAGTTTAATTGTGTAACATAATCAGTTAATTATTCTAAGTATAACAAAGGTTATTTGTAATAAGATTAAGAAACAAAAAAAGGAGATAAAAGATGACTCCATTAAAAATTTTATCAAAAGATGAAGAAAAACTTATAAACCAAGCTCCAAAGTTCAGTTATCAAGAAAGAGAATACTTTTTTAAACTCCCCAACAGTATTTTGCTTCCCTTTGATGAAGAATCAAATAAGGCTTTATTTATTTTAATGTTTGGATATTTTAAGGCAACTAATAGATTTTTTACAATTGATTTAGAGGATGAAAACCTATATTATATAAAGGAATATTATCATCTTGGTAAAATTGATTATATTACAAATAGTCCAAGAACTATCCAAAGATATAAAAAGCTTATAAAAAATCATTTAGATATTAAACCATACACACAGGATAAGGCAGATAAGCTTCGAAAACAAGCAATTAGTCTAGCCAATAACTTTGTACATCGAAAAAAGATACTCTACTCACTGATTGACTTCTCTAAAAAACTAAAGATTGAAATACCAAGCTACTCAGAGCTATTACAAATTATCTCTATGGCTTTGAATTATCAAAAAACAGATATGTTAAAGAAGTTGGAGCCATTCGTAGAAGATGAACATATACAAGTACTTGATACATTTTTAGATAAAGATAGTCGCTATAAAAACAAGTACAACATCATACAGTATAAACAGCTAGGTCATTCAACCAATAGAAAACAAATATTGTCAAGTTTGGAGCAGTTTCGTACAATCAAGTTTAAATTTAATGCCATAAAACCGTTAATTATGACTATAGAAATTACCCCTAGAATAGCTCAGTATTATGCAAGATGGATTGAAAAAGGTCAGACTTCAAAAATTACTCAACAGGATCAACTCAATACAAAATTTTTACTCCTATCCTTTGTTTATTATCAATATCTCATCCGTAACGACAACCTAATTGATAGATTTATATCTATTGTACAAAGTGCTAAAAATGCATCACTTAGATTACAAAAAGAAGCAAGCTTCAAACAAGAGCCCAACAAAAGTAGAATTATCCAATCACTAGAGGAATCTAATCTCTCCATAATCAATGAGATGAATGCTATTTTAAAAAATGAGACGCTTAATGCCTCTAAAAAAGTCACACTGGTTAAAGAGCTTTTGGAACAAAAGAGTAACGTGCTTACAGGGATACTCTCGGAGAAAAAACTATTTGAATCTTCTATAGACAATAGATATACATTTATTGAGAAAAAATCAAAATCACTTCAGGGTAAACTCTCTGGTATTGTCAAAGCTATCGAGTTTGATGCACCAAGTTCTCATAAAGGTATTATTGAAGCGATTAACTATTTCAAAAATAGAGATGGAAATATCTTAAAAGATGCTCCTAAGGCATTTCTAAGTGATGAGGAACAAATCTATATTTTTGAAGGAGGTAATTTTAGAGTATCCCTCTATAAAACATTACTCTTTTTTCATGTTAGTGATGCTATAAAGTCTGGAAGGCTCAATCTAAAATACTCCTATCGATACCAAAACTTTGAGCATTATTTAATTGATAATGATGAATGGGGAAAAGATAAGAATATACTATTGAAAACCCATAGCTTAGAGCACTTAAAAGATTTAGATAGCTTTTTAGAGCCAATAAATTTAAAGTTGGAACGTAGCTATAAGCAAACGAATGAGAGAATCATCAAAGAGTTAAATACCAATTTTAGACTGACAACAGACTCATTTATCCTTAAAACGCCTAAGCTTGATAAAGAGCCTCAAGAAGAAGAGTCCATCTCTAAATATTTCCCTAAAAGTGACTATGTATCAGTTATTGATGTCTTATACTCTATCAATCAAGAGACTGATTTTTTGGAAGCCTTTCAGCACTATACGCAAAGCAAAAAAGAGAGAAATCCTAGCCTACTCTTGGCATCTATACTAGGGTATGGATGTAATATCAATATCTCAAAAATAGGCAAGATCTCTAAAGGTATTAACGAGAACCAACTTGATAATACTAAGATATGGTACTTTAGTGAAGAAAATACCAAAGAAGCTAACGATAGGGTTATTGCTTTTATGAATAAGTTGGAGATAGTCAAAGAGCTTAGAAATCAAAAAGAAATCAACCATACCTCCAGCGATGGTCAAAAGTTCAATCTAAACGCATCTACCGAATCTGTGAATGCAGGATACTCTTTCAAATACTTTGGAATGGCTAAAGGTGTGAGTGTGTATACCTTTATTGATGAGTCACATCAACTCTTTCACTCACAGGTTATCAATGTCTCTGAACGAGAGAGTGGATATGTCATTGATGGACTTATGCACAATGATGTCATAAAGAGTGATATACACTCCACTGATACCCATGGATATAGTGAGGTTATTTTTGGACTGACACATCTTTTAGGATTCTCTTTTGCACCACGAATTAAGAACTTTAAAGAGCAACAGCTTTATAGCTTTAATGCTCCAAAAGAGTATCATACCCTAGGCTACAAACTACTTCCAAAACATAAAATTAAGGAAGAGCTTATTCGAGAGAATTGGGATGATATTTTAAGATTTATTGTAACCATTAAATCAAGAAAAACAACCACCTCACAACTACTAAAACGTTTAACCTCTTACAGTCGTCAACATAAACTATATAGAGCTATAAAAGAGTTTGGAAAGATTATAAAAACAGATTTTTTACTGACCTATATTGATAACGTTGAGCTTCGCCAACGTATCGAAAAACAGCTCAACAAAGTAGAAGCATCAAACAAGTTCTCTAAAGCAGTTTTCTTTGGAAATAATGCAGAGTTTCAAGTCTCAACAGCAGAGGAGCAAAATATAGCCAATAACTCTAAGCGACTGATTCAAAACTCAATCATACTTTGGAACTATCTTTATATGAGTAAGAAGATTCAACAAGCAACATCTCAAAAAGAGAAGGATGTGATTATTCAAGCTATAAAAAACAGCTCGATTGTGCATTGGAGTCATATCAACTTTTATGGTGAGTATGACTTTACAAAGAGGAGTAAGAGGGTTAGTGCAATGACTACACTAGATAAGGAAGAGCTTTAATATCTTAGGGAGTCACTTGAAGTTTATTTTAAGAATCGATGTCGCATTTTTCCCGCTTATGTAAAAGTAACCATGTTACTGATGAAGTGGATCAACTCCAAGAGCAGATACCCCAGAGACTTTCAGAGTGGGAAGCATACCTCTTAGACACACAAAATGAACCTGACATCGATATAGGCTCCCACTGCAAAAAGCCTTACGAATGTGACGCTAAAGCCTACTGCTGGAAAGTACAGCGAAACATACCCGATTACTCCATCTTCAATATCTTTAACCTTGGTAGTAAAAAACAAGTTGCACTCTACGAACAAGGCATCGTAAACATAAACGACATCCCTGAAGACTTCGAGATGACAGACAAACAGAGCCAAGCAGTAGTAAACCACAAAGCACAGACTATACATATAGACAAAGAAGCCATAGCGTCATTTGTTAATACCTTAACATACCCCATCTACCATTTAGACTTTGAGACCTTCCAACAAGCAATACCAGAATGGAAAGGAATCAGCCCTTTTCAACAGATACCCTTTCAGTATTCCCTACACATAGAACACGAAGACGGTAGACTAGAACACTGTGAATTTTTAGCAGTTGATGGTGCAGACCCTAGAGAGTTACTGGCTCAAAAACTCTGTGAAGACATACCTAGAGATGTAACTGTTCTAGCATACAATATGAGCTTTGAAAAAGGTGTCATAAAAAAACTGGCTTTAGAGTATGAAGCGTTGAGTTCTCATCTTTTAGATATACATGACAATATCAAAGACCTAATGACACCTTTCCAACAAAAACACTATGTGACCCCTAGTATGAATGGCAGTTACTCCATCAAGTATGTATTGCCCGCACTCGTACCTGAAATGGCAGAGGCATACCAAGAGTTAGATGGTGTACAAAATGGTTCAGAAGCCATGAGTGCCTTTGCACATATGTCAAAACTAGCTAATGTAGAGAAAGAGAAAATGAGAAAAGCTTTGTTGGCGTATTGTAAGTTAGATACTTTAGCGATGGTAAGGGTTTTGGAGAAGTTACGAAGAGTATAAGATATAGATATTCATCCGTCTATTGGATATTTCAATCTAAAATTAAGGTACTGTGTTAAAAAATGATCCGATTAGCTTGATAAACACCTCATTTTGTGATATGATTAAAGTATTAATCACCTCAAAGGTAAAAAATGAGCAGTATCATAAAATGGGTTTGGCAAGACAAAAAGTATCCTAGCTTTCCATTTGACAGCACTAAGTTAGACCAGGTACTTACAGAAGTAACACGTAATACAGGTAAATTAGAAGGTACCGTAGAAGCTTTAAGTGACGAAAATATCACAGGAATCAAGATAGAGACTTCCATTAATGAGATATTAGCATCTTCTGCAATAGAAGGAGAAATACTAAGTAGAGATAGTGTGAGGTCGTCTGTTAGAAAAAGACTTGACGATGCGTTTGACTACAGTAATGACCGCTCAACCCACCACACTGATGGACTAGTAGATTTGCTCATAGATACCAGTATAAATCATAAAGAGCTTACAGAAGAGAGGCTTCATGGCTGGCATAATGCGTTATTTCCCAGTGGATTTAGTGGGCTACTGAAAATTGACGTGGCGAAGTACAGAAAAGAAGAGATGTCTGTAGTTTCCAGTAAAGGCACACAAGAAAAAGTACACTATATTGCTCCTCCAAGTGAAGTGATGAGCAAAGAGATGGAAGCACTCTTTAAGTATGTCAATAATGCAAAAGAAAACCCTTACATCAAAAGTGCCATAGCCCATTTATGGTTTGTACTCATACACCCTTATGATGATGGTAACGGCAGAATAACAAGAGCTTTGACAAACTATATACTCTCTAAAGAACTAGGGTTTGACTACAAGTTTTTTTCCATATCTACGGCGGTTAAAAATGACCTTAAGAACTACTATGACATTTTAGAGAAAAGCGGCAATCTTTTTTACAACAGAAACTTTGACTTTACAGAGTGGATACTCTGGCATACTAAGATGATAAACACTGCCATAGATATCTCTCTGTCTAACATAAAGATAGTGACTGATAAAACAAAGTTTTGGGACAAGGCAAAAAACAAGTCTATAAATGAACATCAAGCAAAAGTAATAAGAAAATTACTCGATGCAGGCAAAGCTGGCTTTGAGGGAGGTCTCACTAATAA
>VCAW01000132.1 GCA_013607775.1 Campylobacterota bacterium
CATAGACCTTCTCAAAAATATGGGCTACACCTACATCTCTCCAGAGGAGATGACACAACATAGAAGTAGCACAGGGCAAGTAGTCCTCAAAGATATTTTGCTCAAACAACTCCAAGAGCTTAATGGCTTTGAGTACAAAGGGACACAGTACCCATTTTCTGCCAAGAACATAGCCAGAACCATAGATGACTTGGATGTTTTGCTCAATGAAGGGCTTATGACTGCCAATCAAAAGATAAGTGACCAACTCCTACTTGGGAACTCCTATAGCGAAGAGCTGATAGATGGTGTGAAGAAGAGTTTTTCTTTGCACTACATAGACTAGGGTATAAATGCATAAAGGTAGATTTTTGCCCATATAAACTTAAATTACTTTAAGAATTAATTTTTATCAAAAGTAGCTCACATATCTTCTCTACGAGCAACGAAATTATTTTTGGAGACTTGTAGTATTCATGAAACCTTTCGTCCCATCAAGCGCAATTAAACGATAAATTCTAATGATTGTATTACCTGGTTTTTCTTTGGTTCAAGCTCAAAGCTAAAATCTTTTTGTGCCCTGAATGATGAGTTTTTAGCAGTTTGGACTGTTGATATAAATCTGTCGATGAGATTGTCATTACGTATAAGATATTGGTAGTGCACAAATGCCAAAAGGGTAAACTTTTGATTTAAGGTATTTGTCTGATTGAGTTGAAATGTTTTTCCTTTTTCTACCCATTTAGCATAATATTGAGCTATTTTAGGAGTAATACCAACATTATCAATGATCTCTTTTAAAATATTGAACTTTGATTGCATAGTGTTAAATTTTCCCAAACTAAGGAGCATTTTATTTTTTTCTGTGGAGTGCTCAAGTCTCCTAAAATAGGCAATTTTATATCTATTTTTGGAATCTTTTTCCTTCTCAAGGAACTCATCAAGTATTTTTAGTCTTTCATCATCTTGTAGTGGTTCTAGCTTTTCCAAAATATCCTTTTTTTGGGTGTTGAGTGCAACTTGAATGATTCGTGTGAGTTCTGTGTAGCTTGGTACTTCAAT
>VCAW01000101.1 GCA_013607775.1 Campylobacterota bacterium
ACTGAGCTCTGTTATAAGCTTGTGATACCCTGGAGCCTATCTTGTGGGCTAACTGTACCTCTATAACATCTGAACTAAAATCACTCTTTTCATTGGCAATGGTGGAGAACATGGCTCTAAGCCCATGAGGAACGATGCGGTCATTGCTGTAGCCTATGGTAGTTCGTAAGGCTTTGCCTAGAGTGACATCGCTCATAGGGGCGGTTGGGTTTCTATTGGAGTAGAAAATATATTTGCCACCTTGTTCATAATGTTTGGCTAGTTTGAGGATCTCCAGTAGTTGAGTAGAGAGGGGGATGATGTGTTGTGTGCCTGTTTTCATTTTCTCCCCAGGAATGATCCAGAGCTTTTCTTCAAAATCTATCTCCTCCCACTCAGCCAAACGCACATTACCAGGGCGAGCTGTACTGTAGGCTAAAAAAAGCAGTCCAAGCCGTACCATGATCCACCCAGTATAACGATTGATAGCACGCATGAGTTTACCTATCTCCTCTGGATCTGTGATAGTAGGGTATTTTCTGCCTGTTGGCTTTTGGAGTATCATACTTCTGTCTATGTCTGCACATGGATTTCTCTCTGCTTCTCCATGCGATACTGCAAATTTAAAAACCTTGCTTATCTGGGTGAAAAGTCTCTTGCCAGACTCTAACGCACCTCTACCTTGGACGGATTGCACTATAGGGATGATCTGTTTGGCTTGTATCTTGTTAATAGGGTACTCTCCTATGACTGGGTTGGCATCTCTTGTAAAAAGGCTTTCTACCCCCTCCCAGTACTTTACATTGCGATCTTCTCTGTAGTGTTCAAGATAGCGATCTACCATTACAGAAAAACTTTCACTGGGTGGAACGATTGGTTCTTCTTGGATACGTGGATCTAATCCTTGGGCTATCTGTTCTTTAAGCTCATCCCTCTTTATCCTTGCAGCCTTTAGACTGATAGAGGGGTATTCTCCTATGCTTAGACGAGTGCGTTTACCGTAAATCGTACATCGTAACCTCCAGAGTTTGGAGCCAGTAGGTCTCACTTCTAGTTGGAGTCCTCCTCCATCATTGAGTGTGAAAGTTTTAGTGCTTGGTTTGGTAGATCTTATCTTTGTATCTGATAATAACATGGTGGTACAACCTTTGAAAGTTAATTTTTAATAGTCTATCATATCTGTACCATTTCGTGTACCACTTGTTCTGCGGTGTAGTGAGTTATGATGATTTTTTCTGAGGTGGCTTGATATGCTTTAAAGCCCGTATTTTAGGGATTTGCAAAGAATTGTGATTTTTTATGAGTTGTGTTGAATTGTTACGAAATGTAGCTAATGGTGGAGGTGAGGGGAACTATACTAGCCATATTTAAGGGGCTTTTAGACTGTAGGAGTAAAAGTTATCCCTAAAGTTATCCCCATAATCTAAAATGACCCCACCACTTTTTAAATTAGCGATAAGGTATTATAGCAAATAGCTGTTAAATAACCTTTGTTCTATTGTTACAGCTCAGTAAAAAACTACTTAAGGACACCATATGCAAGAGTAGTATTATAAGTAAAATTTGGGGTAAAGAAAAAGTAAGAATTTTAAGGTTTTGGGTACAAGTTAGGGGGTGTTTTTTTAGTTTTTTTAGTTTTTGCATATTTAATGTAAGGAAAGTATCTGTTTGTGGTGGGTGATTTGGTGAGTAAAATAATGGGTAGCTTTTTAGGGTTGGTTTAGCTCTATGATTTCTAATTTATTTTGTGTTAGAATAGGGGTGAGTTGAGCATCATTTGGCTTGGACACTTTAGCCGAGTTGATTTTACGGAAGCAACCCCGACACGCGATGCCTGTTTTCATCAACATGAGGCCTTGCTATTGTAATGATAGCATTTGGCTGACTGTTGATGCACTCTTGTCCTTTTTTCACAAGGCTGTAGAGTTCGTCCATGTAGGCTTGAAACATATTTTTATAGATTTCATCACTCTCCTCATCTGTTAAAACCTTATCCTCATACAGTTTAGCTTCTATCTCTTCCTGTCTTTCATCAGAGATTATCTCTCTATAATACTCTGCAAAATCTACAAATATCTTTTCATGGTAGGTCATTTCACCTCTTGATTGTGGTCTCATGTTCTCTTTAGGTATTTGTGTAGGGTATCAATTATTTTCTTTTGTCTTGTTTTGTGATATAGTTTTAGAGGCAGGACGGACGGAGCATTATGTCTTCTCTCTTGCCTACTATATATCATTTTAGCACTACTCCGATACACATTATGTGTTTTACAAATATTTAAATAAAATAATAGTCTTGGGCAAATAGACAATCTATTAAAAGTATATTTTCAGCAGGATACGATTTTAATTTCCTGATAGCTTCTTTGTTTGGCAGTTCATCTAAAAAGTCAAACTCTCCATCATCTTCATCCTTATCATCTTCAACATCTCCTAAATAGTTATAGTGTTTTACAAAAGGTATATTCGTCTTCTCGTACACTTCTGTTGTGTAAATCATTATATTCTGTTCAGATGCGATACTCTTTAGTTTTTTTATCAAAGTAGTCCAGAGGTGTGGATTGCTTTCATTTTCTTCATAATCATCAGATATTCTCACACCTAATATTCTCGTCTTGTCTTTGCCTACTTCGGTTGCCTTTATTAGCATCGCAGGATAGACGGCACTGATATACACACTTAATCCCACCATAGATTGATTGGCTACGCTCTTCTCTTCTAATGGCTCAAACACAAATTCTATTCTTTTTTGAGCATCGCCTGACCACATTTCAGCTCGTGCGGGTTTAAATCCCAAATCAGCCAATCTCTTTTCATCAAGGGCTTTGTTAAAATCAAGGGCATGTCTATAGTCAAGTTTATCCCAGTCCATAACTTCAAACACTCCATAGGGGTAGCACTCTTTTATCCGTTGTACCAATTCTTCATTATCTAAAAGCATCTTCTTCCTTTTTAAATCATTATCTCCAATATCAATCTCCAGTAAATAATATACTGACCCATTGGAATACTCTTCATCGTCCCAGCATGACGTTTTTTGTATAGAAACATCATACGCAGGCACTACACCAATTTTTGACCATTCTCTTTCAGAAATTTGTATATATTTTGAAGTATCCACTGTGATAGATTTTATCGTACCACTTATGTCTAGTTCATCACCATATTGTTCCAATGTTTCATCTTCCGACAGAGAAAAATCATTCCATATATCATGATATATGGCTCCTTTAAAACTATAATAATGTCCTTCAATTAGCTCAAACCCATCTGCTTCTATCGTAAATAACAGTCCACTGGACGCTACAAAAGCTATATCATCAATAACCCTATATACGTAACAACTGATTTCATAGTGATTGAGAGACAAATGTTTTAGTGTTGTTTCAAGTTTAGCTACAGATTTAAAATCACTCATTATCGATAGAGTGAGATTATCTTTAAAGGTATTTCCGACCTCCCACTCATCAAAACAACCATCTTGTATATATACATTCCATGTTGTGAAATACAGTTTCATTCATTGACTCCTTATGATTAAATGATACAATAAGCTATTGACATATTTTGTCCACTTGATAAAAAGGTTTCTTATGAGTAAAATATCGTCCACCAAAAGAGTACTGGAAATACTGAATGACCTTAACAATGGAAAGACTTTGTGCATAGAAGACCTATCGTATATTTACAATACCAGCACCAGAAGCATTAGAAGAGATTTTGAGCTTATTAAAGAGTTATATGGAGATATTCTTATTTCTACCTCTAAAGGCTGTTATAGCACTGTTACCAAGTCATTATTGGCAGATGCTCTGACCTCAACCGAACTCTATATGCTAAAAAACATTTTACAACTCTCCGAAGAGTCCTCACTATCTCTTGGTAAAGATATAGATAAGGAAACACGTCTGTCTATCTTGAAACAGGATTCTGTTCAGAATATCTATAAATTCAAACATAAGCCTTATGAAGACATCTATACCCAAAAAGAGAAGTTCAAAATCCTTGAACATGCCGTCAAGTATAGAAAGGAGGTTAAAATTATCTACAACAATGGCAAAAGGCTAAAACCCTTTGTCGTTTCTCCTTATAAAATAGTATTTATCAATGAGAATTTTTATCTAGCAAGTGCAAGAGAGCATTATGATTATGTTTTGTCACGCATTGCACTCATAGAGGAGGCAACCTTTACAGGAAAACAATTCCTTCACAATCACAATCACAATCTTTTAAACTTTATCGAACATATCCAAACACCTTGGGCTGTCTACAGTCAAGACTGGCAATCATCTATGATAGAGGTGATTTTGCAAATACCTGAAAAATTAGCAAAGTACTTCAGGCTCAAGAAATTTTTGCCCTCTCAAGAGATTATTTCTGAAGATGAAAATGGTGATATAACTTTGAGATATATGGTAACTTCTGTATTTGAAGTGGATGCTCTCATTAAGCAGTGGATACCCTATGTTAAAATCATAGCACCGCTTGAGCTGAAGGAGACTTTTTTGGAGGTGGCTAAAGTTTATTATGCTAACAGTAAACAGTGGTAAACCTTTTATTTAGTATCGCACTCTTAACTATCTACCAATCCAAACAAGTGAATTTTAATCAAGCAACCTATCTTGGCTTGGGTCAATTATTTTTGGTGGGATATGGTCTTGTCCGTTTCTGATAATATAATAGAGTTCGTCCATGTAGGCTTGAAACATATTTTTATAGATTTCATCACTCTCCTCATCCGTCAAGTCCTCTTTCCCAAAATTGGCTTCTAACTCTTCTTGTTTCTCTTCGGAGATTATCTCATCATAATACTTTGCAAAATCTACAACTATCTTTTCATGGTAGGTCATTTCAGCTCTTGATTGTAGAGTCATGTTCTCTCCTTTAGGTATTTGATTTTAGCAAATCATTCATATGTCCTATG
>VCAW01000102.1 GCA_013607775.1 Campylobacterota bacterium
TAGCTCCATTACTTATTATACCTAGTTTCATATCATACTATAATGGCACTAAAATTTAAGATACTCACACAGCAAAATTTGTAGATTACACCAACATGGGTCCGAATGAGTCCGTCGTGAGCAGCATTACACAAATGTCTGCTGATGATGCTACCAATCTCTTTGAAATCATTGAGGACAGAACTGAGATAAATTCTACCATCATCACTTCTCAACTTCCTGTTTCACAGTGGTATGATTATCTCAAACTGCTTTTTCCAGTTTTTTAGGCTCACAGGTAAAACGCCATATTTACTGGCAATCTCATTTATGGTCTTTTCACCTTCTAAAGCTTCTAAAACCAATTTGGCTTTAAAATCTGCACTGTAGCTTTTTCTTTTTACGCTCATTATTTATCCCTCATATTTCTTATTTTTATTCTAACATTTGGAATAAGAAAGTTGAATTAGGTGGTTCTATTTATGGGGAGCATTATATTGATAAAGCTTCCCATAAAACCCTACTTATTTTGATGTTTGGATATTTTAAGGCAACCAATAGATTTTTCATAACTGAAGGTAGTGATGAGAACTTGTCTTATATCGAAGAGATTTATAATTTTGAAAAAACTGAAATCATATCCAATAGGTCAAGAACCATTCAGAGATATAAGAGATTGATTAAAACCCATTTAGATATTAATCCTTACGATAACTCTATAGAAAACAAACTTCAAAAAGAAGCAATTAATCTTGCCAATAGTTTTGTGCATCGAAAAAAAATACTATACTCTTTAATTGAATTCTCAAAAAAGTTGAAGATAGAGATACCCAGTTATTCTGAACTGTTAAAAATCATTTCAATTGCTCTAAATTACCAAAAGATGGATGTTTTAAACAAACTAAAACCTTATCTAAATGATGAGAGATTAAAAGTGCTTGATATGTTTTTAGATAAAAATAGTAGTTATAAAAATAAGTACAACATCATACAGTATAAACAAATAGGTCACTCCACAAATCGAAAGCAGATGTTATTGAGTTTGGAGCATTTTAGTACAATAAAGTCTAAATATAATGGCATAAAACCATTGATAGAGACTATCGGTGTTACTCCAGAAATGGCTCAATATTATGCACGATGGATAGAAAAAGGAAAAACAACCCAACTTACTCAAAAAGACAAACTCAATACAAGTTTTCTGCTTCTTTCTTTTATTGATTATCAATACCTCATACGTAATGACAACCTCATTGATAGATTTATCTCCATTGTTCAAAGTGCTAAGAATACATCACTTAGATTACAAAAAGAGGCTAGCTTCAAGCAAGAGCCTAACAAAAATAGAATCATCCAATCACTAGAGGAATCTAATCTATCCATAATCAATGAGATGAATGCTATTTTAAAAAATGAGACGCTTAATACCTCTAAAAAGGTAATGATGGTCAAAGAGCTTTTAGAACAAAAGAGTAGTGTGCTTACTTCGCCAACGTATCGAAAAACAGCTCAACAAAGTAGAGGCATCAAACAAGTTCTCTAAAGCAGTTTTCTTTGGAAACAATGCAGAGTTTCAAGTCTCTACCGTAGAAGAGCAAAATATCGCCAACAACTCTAAAGGTCTGATTCAGCTTTATAAACCTAAGATATCAACACTTTAACACTAGGAACACTCTATGTCACAAGTAAAAACAGTCTATTTTTCAGAACATTTACGTCAAGACCATCGTACTATATTTGACTGCCTAAAAGCTACGTTAAACCGATACAACTATGAAGTAAAAACTCTCAAGCAAACCAAAGATATTTGGATAAGAGATTTTATGCCTATTCTCTTTGATGACAAAGCTATACAATACCAATATATGCCTGATTATCTTATAGAAGATGAAGCAAACCATAGGTATCTTACAAGCCCAGAGTTACCTATAAAAGAAATAGGACTAAAAACTGACAAACTTGAACTCATTTTAGATGGAGGCAATGTTGTAAAATACAATGGTACTGTCATTATGACAGACAAAGTCTTTACTGAAAATAGTAACTTATCTCAAAGAGATTTTGAAAAGAAGTTTCCATTTCATAAAAAGACTTATTGTTATCCCACGTGACCCTGACGGAGAAGAAATGTATGGTCATGCAGATGGTATGGTACGTTTTATTTCAGACAATCACCTCTTGGTGAATTCACAATACCCTAAAACATTCAAAAACAAGCTTCATACGGTACTAAAAGAAAATGGATTTAAAATCACAGAACTTCAGGTCAAAGAAAACACAAAATACGCTTGGGGATACATCAACTTTTTACACCTTGACTCTCTCATCATCCAACCATCTATTGACAAG
This sequence comes from Campylobacterota bacterium, assembly GCA_013607775.1. Classification (GTDB taxonomy): domain Bacteria; phylum Campylobacterota; class Campylobacteria; order Campylobacterales; family Sulfurovaceae; genus Sulfurovum. Next base: position 2,329 of record VCAW01000102.1, read on the forward strand.
GTCAATGATACTTGCGTCAAAGAACAGCTTGAAACACTCTACCCTAATGTAACAGTAGAACTTTGCGATGCCAAGGCATTAACTAAAAAAGGCGGCGTGTTCAATTGTGTGAGTTGGGAGTTATAGATACTCTCCTTTGTCACAGATTAAAACATACCGATACTATTTGTATTACAAATAATTGCTTTGCCTGCCCTTTCAACTCTGCCTACGTCTTTCTTTGATAATATTAGATATATATCTAATATCGTATGGTAACCATGCAGTAAAGATAACTGTGGATTTGCTTGTTGTATTTGCAATAACATTTGTATAAAGAAACCATAATCTAAAATAATCGTAACCTTGCAGCAACCCAAAGACCAACAAATGCAACCCTGATATTTCGGATACAGATACATATAGTTTTCTCTAGTTTTGCATTATTATTTCTGTGTCAAGTGTCTACCTGATTAACATAAGACCTTATTCTATGAAATATTTTTTATAGTGTTTAGTGTCTCAGCTTTTATATCAACAAAGTCTAAATTTATAGGTCTATCTTCATCAAGGTAGACCACTTCATCATCTTTTGGCTCTTCTATTTTTTTAATGAATGTATACAAACCTTCTAAAGTAGTTATCTTATGTTTTGTTTGAGATGTGATATCGAGTATCTCCTCAATACTTAATACGTTTTTTTCTAATATTACTTTAAAGTCAAAAAGGTCTCTTGATTTGTTTCTTGAAAGCAACGCTATTAATTTGAGTTTTGCTATGGACTTGACATCCAATATACGTAAACTAGCCTCTGAATACTTAGAAATTTTTGCATCCATAATGATACGAATTTGCAAAGGTGTAGAAGCTCTAAAGAATTCCAACTTCACCCCATCAAGATTAAACTTTAACATATATTCATATGGAACTAAACCTGCCATACGTAAAGCAACAGCATTTTCATCTCTTAATTTTTCTCCACCTATACTTGATATGATGGAAATAATTTGTTTATATGGTAAAGGTTCTGTAGAAATTATGTCTATATCTTCCGATATCCTATGGTTCAGATAATATGATAATGCCGTTCCACCTATAAAATACAATGCCAAGTCTTCAAACATATTAAATGACTTTATGCTTTCCAATGATTCGATAACCTTAGCAGTCATTAATCATACCTAGTATCTCTATAAATGCAGGGTTTCTGTCATACCTACCCACTAATGCTATCTCCATCCCTTTTACGTTTAGAAAACCTTGTGCATACATCTCTTTATATTTTTGAATGAGTTCTCTTTTTACCCTATTTCGACCAAAGTTATTACATAAAGTCTGTATGTCATTTGGATTCATAGTAGCAAGATAGTTTCTTATGACTGATGATACGCTTTGTATACTTGGCTTTGACGTTTGCCAAAAAACATTAAAGCTGTAATCATTTGGATTAAATTTTACTTTATCTTGATTATCAAATGTCGTATAAGGTGCTACGTCACTATTCTCGTCAAGATATAAACGATAAAACCTTTTTGTACTAGTTTTAGAAATCATATGTTGGCTACGTTGTAATGTTTTTTTAACAACTTCTTGACTAGCTATATCATCAAAAATTTTAGCACTATACTCTTGATTATATTGTAAGGTATTTATTTTATTTCTTATTTTTTGAGCTTGTGTCATATCTGTACTTTTAGTTAGAGTATAGCCTAAAATGTCCCGTTTGTCAAATTTTAAGCCTTGGTGTGATTTGATTATTTTTTATAATCTTCTCAACTTCTATAAAACCCTCACCATCGCCAAAGTATCCAACTTACAATACACTAACCTAATGGTTATCCCACAAAATACTATAACACACACTCCTACCACTATGACCTTCCACCTCACATAATATTTTCTTATCGAGTAAATCTCGTATGTGTCTGTTGGCAGTAGCAGCAGATGTTTTGGTAATGGCTCGGTACTTTTTGTTAGTGAGACCTCCCTCAAAGCCAGCCTTACCTGCATCGAGTAGTTTTCTGATTACTTTTTCTTGATGTTCATTTATAGACTTGTTTTTTGCTTTGTCCCAAAACTTTGTTTTGTCAGTCACTATCTTTATGTTAGACAGAGAGATATCTATGGCAGTGTTTATCATGTTAGTATGCCAGAGTATCCACTCTGTAAAGTCAAAGTTTCTGTTGTAAAAAAGATTGCCACTTCGCTCTAAAATATCATAGTAACCCTTAAGATCATTTTTAACCGCCGTAGATATGGAAAAAAACTTATAGTCAAACCCTAGTTCTTTAGAGAGTATATAATTTGTCAAAGTATAATGCTCCCCATAAATAGAACCACCTAATTCAACTTTCTTATTCCAAA
>VCAW01000103.1 GCA_013607775.1 Campylobacterota bacterium
TTTGGCATAATTAAGAATTAGTTGATTGTTGGGTTTGAATTTGCAAGTGGCTCCCAAATAAAAAAATGATGTAGTAATTTACTAAATAGTGATCATTTAATATATAAGTTATATTAAAAATATTATATTTGAATTTAAAAATGAAAAGTTAATATCAGTAAAGTGATAATTACGCTCTCTCTACAAAAGTAGTCGCAACCCTCACACCCTTAAACTCACAAAACACATCCCCCTGTTTATAGCAAAATGGATGGTCTGTTTTGATGAGCTTTAGTCCATGTCCTTCTATTTGTATATCTTCAAAATTATGTGTGTTGCTGCGTAGTGTGACTGGGTAGGCAGAGGTATTGAGTACCCAGAAGTCATGGTGGGTGATGTGCTTCTCATCTTCTGCTTCATCATAGACTTTTACCCCATACTCTTTATGACTGGCATAGCTTTCAAGTATAAAGAGGTCATGGCGATAGTCACTTACATCAGAAGCTTTTAAAAGGTTACCCTGTGCATCACGTGAGACGTAGGCTACGATGTCTATGTTGTTGCTCGTTTTTTTGTTAATGCGCTTGTAGAGTTCTTTTTTATCGGTAATTTTATCCTTGCCCTTAAAGGAGTAGTAGGTATCTATATGCCCTTGCATAATGATGTTCTCAAACTCTTCAAAGTACTTTAGCTCGGAAGCTATCTTTTTCTGGCGAATCGTGCTAGAAAGGTGTGAGCCCATCTGTTTTGATTTGCTAATGAGTGGCTGTGCAATTTTAACATCTATATGTTTCTCTTTAAGTATGCCAAGATAGTAGAGAAAGTTGTTTATTTTGTTACCGAAAAAGTTGAAAAATCTTGAAATGATATTGTCAGGTCCTAACCATTTTTCTAAGTGTATCAGTAGGTATGAGATAGCAAAAACTTCCACAATAGGACCCAGCCAAGAGAGTGCAAACAATGAGAGTGTCCATGCTGTCATTTTTGTGAAAAAAGAGACAATAGCAGCAAAAACACCTGCGATGAAAAGACGTAATTCAGCAAAGACAACAACATTGTCAAGAAGCCCTACAATAGAAAGTATCCATCCTACGAAGGTAACACCAAAGAGAAAGACAAAGATGTTTCTAAACTTTGTTTTAAGATCTTGTCTGAGGTAAAAATCTTTGGCTTCTTTGAGTGCATCGAGAAAGTTTTCTATAATGTGTGTTTGTACCCAGTTGGCAAGTACGGAGTCCAGCAACCAACGCTTAAGAAGTAAAAAACCTCCTTGAAAGATGGTTAATCCTGCAAGAAAACTCATAAAGTGTAACTGTGCAGCCAACCAGAGGGAGACAATACTTGTCTTAAAGACTAAAGCCACAGCTACCATGTATCCCATGAGCCATTTGTACGAAGCATCATGGGTATATTTGAGCAGTGTCACAATGATGACAGGTACAACAATGGCAATGAGTGCTTTGTATCTACGTTTCATGGTTCCTCATTATACTCTTTTACGCCCTCTCTATGGCAGTTACACAGACACGTACACCTTCATACTCACAATAGACATCTCCAGATGCATAGGAAAAAGGTTTATCTGTTCTGATAAGCCTTAGTCCATGAGGGAAGATACACTCCTCTTCAAAGTTCTTACTTTTTGAGCCTATGATAACAGGAAATTTGGATGTGTTAAGTACCCAAAAATCTGTGTGGTCTATGTGCTCTGTGTCTTCTGCTTCATCGTAGACTTTTACACCGTACTCTTGGTGTGAGGCAAAACTTTCAAGTAAAAAAATATCATGATAAAATGTGTCTTCTACTTCTTCTTCCAAAAGTACACCCATCTCATTACGTGAAACATAGGCGACGATATCTATGTTGTCATTGGTCTTTTGGTTGATACGTTTATAGAGCTCTTTTTTATCGCTTATCTTATCCATACCCTTAAAGCTATGATAGGCATCGATATGTGACCTTTCATAATGATGTTCTCAAAGCGTTCAAAGTAACGGTACTCTTCACGTATTTTTTTATTTTTAATGATATTTTTGAGTCCATCATTTATCTTTTTAGAGTTGTCAATGACTTTACACTGCACCATAGGGTCAATGTGTTTGTTTTTGAGTAGACCTAAATAGTAGAGTCCTTGGTTAAGCTTGTCCCCTATAAAGTTGAAAAAACGTGAAATAGGATTGTTGACGCCAAACCATTTTTCTAAAAGTGTGAGAAGGTATGACAGAGCAAAAACTTCTATGATAGGGGCTATCCAAGATGTGGCAAACCATGCGATGATAGAGGAGGTGATTTTGGTTGTAAATGTGAGCAAGCCTTCAAAGATGGCTAAGGCTATCATTTTTACCTCTGCAAAGAGAAGAAGGTTGTCTAAATATCCTAACCATTGCGCAACAAGACCTATCACAAAGAGTCCAGCTACGATACTGAAGAGGTTTTTTAGTTTGGCTTTGAGGTTAAGATGAACATAATACTCTTTCATCTCCTTAAACCCTTCGACAAGGTGGTCGATGATATTGGTTTTGAACCATTGTGTCAATATATTGTCCAAAAACCAGCGTTTGAGTAGGAGTAAAATCCCCTGAAAGAGTGTGAGACCTTTTAAAAATGCGATAATTTTGAGTTTAGAGGCAAACCAGAGAGAAAGTATACTGGCTTTAAAGATGAGTGCAATGGCAAACATATAGCCCATAAGCCATTGGTAAGAGGCTTGATGGGTGTATTTTAGGGTGTAGACTATGGCAGTAGGAACTACAATAGCAAGAAGGGCTTTGTATCTACGTCTCACAGTCTATTAGAGGTCTTCAGAAGTGGCGTCAGTGGTGTAGACACCTGTAAGCTTTTTCCAGATGATAGAAGCATTTAGCCCAAACCAAATGAGTAGACCTATGCCGATGGTAGCAGCCCATCCTGCTTGTTCAAACTCAGCAACATTGATGATGTTGTACTCTTGAAGTCCCCAGATAAATGCCCCGATAATAATGACAGTAACAATAGCCCCATAAAGTCCAAGACTCTGAAAGATAGACTTAATAGCAAGTAACCAAAGCGCAAGCATGATGAGAATACCAAAAGGTCTAAACCCTGAGAGTATGTCATCAACACTTGAAATATAGTGGATAAAGTGATGCCCTGTTGGATTCCATGTGCCAAGTGCCAGTGCTAAAGAGAGTACAAGTGTGACCCACCATGCAAGATGGGTGACTTTTTTACCACTTTTTGTTGTTGATGTTTTTGTAAGTACGCTAGGTAACATTGAAATATCCTCATAATTTGTTTTATGAATTATAGCTAAAATATTTGAACACTCTAAATAACCTAGATGTTCACAACATCTCTAGCTTTTGTCTAGGCTAGGCACTCTTTTGAAGCCCTAGCCGTAGCTAAGTCAAAAAAGAGTAACAATGTATAGGCGAAAGCTAGAGATGACCGAAGGGTGGGCTTTGCAAACGCAATCTTGCACAAGATATTTCATCGTCTTAGCTAAGGCTAGGACTCATAAATTTCTTGCACAATCTCACATTTGCAAAGCCCATTGTGAATGTCTAGGTTATTTAGAGGGTTCAATTAGCTATAATGTCAGTAACAATCTGTGAGTGCATCACAGAATTTAATATGAAACGGAATAACACAATATGGAAACAAAATCAAAAAATTTAACGATTAAAATAGGTGAGATAAATACTCTGGAAGTCATGAGAGATACAGACTATGGGTTTTTCTTAGAAGCCAAAGATGAAAGTGAAGTGCTTTTACCAAATGTCTACGTCATGGAAGATGAGATGCCTATGGGTTCACTCATCGATGTCTTTGTTTATACAGACTCAGAAGACAGACCAGTGGCTACCACCAAAATGCCTTATGCAAAACTAGGGGAGTATGGTTTCTTTACCGTAGTAGACTACAAGCAGTATGGCGCCTTTGTAAACTGGGGTTTACCTAAAGATTTATTTGTACCCTTGTCTCAACAAAAAGAGCATTTTACTATCGGTAAAAAATACCTTTTACGTGTCTGTCTAGATGAGCAGACTGGGAGACTCTTTGCCACACAGAAAATAGGTAAATATTTTAACCGTGATATGAAAGGACTGCATCAAAATAAAGTGTTTGAAGCTATAGTTCTTGCAAAAACGCCACTAGGCTATAAAGTGGTGGTCGATAACCAGTATGAAGGTATGCTTTTTAACAATGAAATCTTTGAAAATCTACGTATCGGTGACAAGAAACAAGTCTATGTGAAAAATGTCCGTAAAGATTTTAAACTTGATGTCTCTTTGCAGCCTATAGGAAAAAAAGCGAGCATAGATGAAGCTGAAGGTACAGTCCTGAAACTCTTAAAAGAGGCAGAAGGCTCTTTGCCATTTACTTACAAAAGTGATGCTGATGAGATTAAAAAAGTGTTTAATATGAGTAAAAAGAACTTTAAACGTACTTTGACACAACTTATTGAGAAAAAAGAGATAGCCTTGCTAGAAGATTCTATTAAGCTTTTGTAAGTATGTATCCCAAATAACGAAATAGAAAAATAACCAAACAAGAGGAAATATCGTATAATACG
>VCAW01000104.1 GCA_013607775.1 Campylobacterota bacterium
ATCTAATATAAAACAAATATAAAATAACTAATATTTATATTTAGGTTGTGAATATCTTACTTGCGTGCTTGTTAAACAATCTTATTCTTTTTTATACAAAATCCTTACACCCTTTAAGGCTTCTTTTTCTATGGGACTTTTAGGGTCACGGGATAGAACAATATCTACAGGCTTAAAGAGTAAATCTTCCAGCATCACCTTTAGTCTTCTTTTCTTCTGAAATATATCTTTATGTAAAGAAGAAACAATGTAAAGATCTATGTCGCCACCTTTTTTACTGTCATCAACACGACTTCCAAAGAGGTAAATACCCACTTCTACAAAGATGCTACGCGCAGTGCTTTTTATGGTTTCAAGTTCTTTTTGTGATAGTCTCAAAATGATCCTTTATATTGTGAATTACATCCATTAATACCTCAAATTTTTAATGAGATAGTTGATAGTTTCAAGTTTTTCATTTGCCGAATTTAAATCTAAAAAGAGAGAGTAAAATTTGTATCTATATCGCAGAAGAATGCTACAAGAGTATCTTGCATAGAGCTTTTTGTATAATTTCCATCTCTTTTTTTGATAGTGATGATAGTTTCTCTTTGATGCGTATTTTAGACAAAGCTCTAATCTCATTTATACAAGCATCACTGTCATATTGTAGTTTATCTCTTTTTGTGATGGTGTATCTGTAAGGGAGAGCATCTTTCTCGATAACTGTGGAGAGAGGTACAACAATACAAGTATTTAGAACGCTGTTTTCTTCTGCATCACTCATGATGATAGCAGGTCTTAGTTTTCCCATTTCTCCACCTTTGGAAGGATTGAAATTGACAAGGCAGATATCTCCTCTATTTAATACCATCACTAACACCTCCCTCCGCTATGGGGTCTTGTGCTTGTGCTTTTGCAACCCGTTCAAGGAGTGTCATTTTTTTCTTGTTTTCAATTTTATTTATGAACGTTTGAAATTCAGACTTGAGTGCGCTGGGTACAAAAAAGCCAATCTCCTCTTTTTTCCTGCCATCTAAAATATGAATAATCTCAGAGGTTCTGAAAAAATCACTAGAATTTCGCATATTACTAAGTGTAGTTTCAATCATGATTTTCCTTTTGTATGATATAAATGTATAATTATATTATCATAATAAAACAACTTTTGTCAATATAGTATGCATCTGCATTGTAAGGTTTATGTTAAAATACAAATAATAAATCGCGTCACTGTATAAACCTAATAGACTTTTTACATACATTGAGCTATTATAAAGCAATTTAAATCTTTAGAGGTAACAATGAATTTTAAGAAAAGTGTTTTATTAAGTATGAGTCTATTGATGACTTTTGTTTTTGTTGGGTGTAAAAACGATGAGGATGTGGCGGAATTTAACAAGCCAGCGTTATATTGGTATAAAAAGATTGCTACAAGTATTACGAAGTCAAACCTTGACAAAGCAGACAGCTATTATATCTCGTTAAAAAGTGAACATATACGCTCACCACTCATGCCTACAGCATTGATGATGTTGGCTCACGCTCATATGAATGAGGAGGAGTATCTGCTTGCAAACTACTACCTTGACGAGTATAACAAGCGTTTTGGTGAAGAGAACAGCCGTGAATATACAGACTTTATGAAGCTTAAAGCATCGTTTTTAGGTATTAAAGATGTCTATAAAGATCAAAAACTTATTATGGACACTATTGCAACTTCTAATACGTACATTGCACGTTACCCAGGTTCTGCATATACGCCATTGGTCAATACTATCTTGATACGTCTTCATATGAGTTTGTACTTATTGAACGAAAACATTGCAGCACTTTATGACAGAACAGGGCATGACAATGCGGCAAAAATCTATAGAGATAAAAACAAAGGTTCAGTGGTTGAAATGACAGACATTATACCTCCTGAAAAGGGTATAATCGGAAAAATCTTCGATTAATATCTGCTATCTTCATACCCAAAGATGATTTTTTGGGTATCTTATGTTATACATACACAATATAATTAATATTTTTAAGGAACACACATGCAACTTAGTGATTACGATGCATTTCCCACCATTTTACCTATCGTCGTAGAGGATGAACTTTTCCTTTACCCTTTTATGATAAGCCCGATATTTTTAAGCAATCAAAAAGACATCGATGCTGCTACGGATGCGATGGAGAATAATTCGTTACTTTTCGTGACATCTTCTATAGCAGGCAAAGAAGGTAGTAGAGATTTTGATGCTATGTATAAAGTAGGGGTTATCGGCTCTATTATGCGTAAAGTACAACTGCCAGACGGTAGAGTGAAAATACTCTTTCAGGGACTCTCACGAGGGAAGATACTGACCGCAGAAGAGGGTGAATTTAACCGAGCAACGATAGATATCGTTACACTGGAGAGTTACAATAAACTCAAAGCTGATGCGTTGATGGAGATACTAAGAGATAAAGTAAAAAGACTCTCCACTTTTAATTCTCAGATACCTGCAGATTTGGTGCGTACAGTAGAAGAGAATGATGAGCCTAACCGTATCGCGGACTTAGTCTCTTCTATGCTGAAACTGGAAAAAGATGTGGCGTATGCACTCTATACTGAACTAAACATTGAAAAACGTCTTTTAGGACTTATAGATATCGTTACTTCAGAGATAGAGTCTGCTAAAGTACAAAGAGAGATACGCTCTAAAGTACATACAAAAATAGAGCAGACTAACAAAGAGTATTTCCTTAAAGAACAACTTAAAGAGATACAGCAAGAGTTGGGAATGGATACCCAAAGAGAGGAAGAGATAGCCTCTTTTAGGGAAAAAGTAGAGGCACTGAAACCTCACATGCAGGAAGATGCCTTTAAAGAGATAAACAAGCAACTCAACCGTTTTGCACGTATGCATCCAGACTCTGCTGATGCAAATGTATTACAAAGTTACCTAGAATGGGTACTTGAACTTCCTTTTGGAGAGTTAAGTAAGAAAAATCTAAATATACATGATGTCTCTGCAGAGCTAGATAAAGACCACTACTCATTGAAAAAGCCAAAAGAGCGTATCGTTGAATTTTTCTCTGTAAGAGAGTTGGCACAGTTGCGTGGCATCAAACAAAAAGAGACAGGTGGGGTGATACTCTGTTTTGCTGGACCTCCGGGAGTGGGTAAAACTTCATTGGCAAACTCCATTGCTACAGCACTGGGACGTCCACTTGTGCGTATGGCATTAGGTGGGCTTGAAGATGTTAATGAACTTAGAGGGCATAGACGTACCTATGTAGGGGCTATGCCTGGACGTTTAGTACAAGGGCTTATAGAAGCAAAAAGTATGGATCCTGTGATAGTACTTGATGAGATAGATAAAGTAGGGCGTAGTATGCGTGGTGACCCGACAGCGGCACTTTTAGAGATACTTGATCCTGAGCAAAATTCTAAATACAGAGACTATTATCTAAACTTTAATATAGACCTTTCTAAAGCTATCTTTATAGCTACGGCGAATGATGTAGGGCGTATACCTGCACCTTTACGTGATAGAATGGAGTTTATAGGGTTGAACTCATATACACCAAAAGAGAAATTTGAGATCGCAAAGCGCTATCTTATTCCACAAGAGTTGAAAAAACATGCACTTAAACGCAGAGAATTTTCCATCTCAGATAAAGCTCTCAAAATACTTATAGATGAATATACAAGAGAGGCAGGTGTGAGAAACCTGAGACGTCGTATCGCAGGACTGATGCGAAAAAGTGCAAGACAACTTTTAGAAGACACAAGTAAAGACCATATTTCTGTTACGAAAAAGAACTTGGAAAAGTTTACAGACAAAAAAGTCTTTGAGATTTCTTTAGTGGATGAAAAACCACAAGTGGGTGTCATCTCTGGACTTGCTTGGACGGCTGTGGGTGGTGATGTCTTGACCATTGAAGCTATCAAAATAAAAGGCAAGGGAGCACTTCAGCTTACAGGTAGTCTGGGTGATGTTATGAAAGAGTCAGTACGTATCGCGCACTCTGTAGTGAAAAAGCTTATAGATAACAGAACATTAACTATCTCATCCTCTGTGATACCACACTCGGCTAAAGAGAGAGAAGAGCGTATAGAAGTGGATGCTTCTGAAGTCTATAAGCGGTATGACCTGCATATCCATGTACCTGAAGGTGCAACACCTAAAGATGGACCTAGTGCGGGTATCGCAATGGTTTCAGCCATTGCCTCCATACTTTCTGGACAGAAAATAGACAATGAAGTTGCTATGACAGGTGAAGTGACCTTAACAGGAAAAGTTTTACCTATTGGTGGATTAAAAGAGAAGCTTATCGCTGCGTATAAAGCAGGAGTTAAAAAAGCATTGATTCCAACTAAGAATTTCGAACGTGATTTAGATGATATTCCGGATGAGGTGAAAAATGCTGTTAAAATTATTGGTGTATCGCATGTGGATGATGTATTAAAAGAGATTTTTGTAAAATAAGTAGAGTATATTGACACACTAAATAATAGTGTGTCAATAAAGTTTAATACTTTATTATGACCACTGAGTCATTTTTGCAAAGAGCTG
>VCAW01000105.1 GCA_013607775.1 Campylobacterota bacterium
AAATACTACAATCAATTTTTAGTTAGGGTATTCGCTTGGTATGCGAATCCGCCAAGTTTTAATGTTTGTTGTAAAGTATTATAACATTTATCGAGGTCTAGAGGTTTTTTTGAAATTTAATTTAGCTTAAATTGTGGGTTGTTTTTGGTAATCTGCAAGTGGCTCGAAAGTATAAACATAGTTTTTAACTAACGTAATAAAATCTTACGATGAAAACAATTCCCTCAACTCATCTTTACTCATATCTCCAAGCCAGTTTTCGCCTATGGAGACACTAAGCTCAGACAAGGCTTGTTTTGCTTTTATCATCTTGTCTATCTTCTCCTCAAAAGAGTCTTTGGTTATGAATCTATAAACAGAAACATTTCTCTTTTGTCCTATCCTGAATGCACGGTCAGTGGCTTGGTTTTCTACTGCTGGGTTAAACCATAGGTCATAATGCACTACATGGTTCGCTGCTGTTAAATTTAGCCCTACTCCCCCTGCCTTTAAAGACAGTATGAAGATTTTGTGTTTAGGGTCGTTTTGAAAACTCTCTACAAGTTCATTTCTCTTTTTCGTACTTAAAGAACCTTTGAGAAAGAGTGGCGTGGTTAGTAGCACATCCTCTATCATCTTTACCAATATCTCACCCATCTCAACATACTGAGTAAAGATAAGTACTTTTTCATTGCGTTTGAGTATCGTCTCTAGTAGTGTGAGTAACTGTTGTGCTTTGCCAGATAACGCGGGGTCTATAGGACTTGTTTTGTCAAAGTTCCTAGGGTGGTTACATATCTGCTTAAGTGAGATGATGAGCTTCAAGACTAAAGCCCCTGTACTCCCTTCATCCTCCATCATCTCAAAACTCTCATCTATGACACTTTGGTAGAGTCCTGCTTGTTCTTTGGTCATAGTAGAGTACTCATCTACTATGATTTTATCGGGTAAATCAGGAGCGATGTTTTTATCGGTTTTGAGTCGTCTCAACATAAAAGGTGCGGTGATATTTTTAAGCTTTTCTGTCTTATAAGGGTCTTTTTGTATCTCAATGTCCTTAGCATAATACTTTTGAAAATCTTTCAACGACTTAAGGTACTTAGGCAATGCAAAATCAAAGATACTCCATAGCTCTGAAAGATTATTTTCTACAGGTGTTCCACTAAGAGCCATCTTATACTTTGCCTTGAGGGACTTTATGGCTTTGCTTGTCTCTGTGTTTGTATTTTTTATTTTTTGTGCTTCATCTATGATGAGACAATCTATCTTCTCTTTTTTGAGCTTAGCTAAGTCTCTGCGTACTATGTCATACGTAGTGATGAGTACATCAGCTTCTTTAAGCTCTCGGTTCATGCCATGGTACGTGGTGTAGTCAAGTGATGGGGCAAACCTCTTTAACTCGTTTTCCCAGTTGTAGATAAGTGAGGTGGGTACAACGATGAGTACACGGTTTTTTATAAAGTTATTTTCTTTAAGGTGTAAGATGGCACATATCGCCTGTATGGTTTTCCCTAGCCCCATGTCATCTGCTAAGATAGTACCAAAACTGTTAAGTAGGTTGTTTATGTTCCAGGAAAAACCTCTTTCTTGGTAGGGTCTTAACTCTGCTTGTAAGGTTGTAGGTACAGGTATCTTTTTAGGGCTAAAAAGCTCATCTATGTATGCCTCTAGCTCTTTGCTTAGAAAAGCTTCACCATTAAGTGTGGCATGTAACATCTCAAAACTACTCTGTGCCTTTTTTTGATTTACCTGGCTAAAGATGTTTTTAGCCGTTTGGGCTGAGACAAGCACAAAGTTGTCTTTGAACTCTATGAGTTCTTTACCACTTTGCACTAACTTTTCAAACTCACTCACAGAAATGGTCTCTTCTCCGATGGCTATCTGCCAATCATACTCCAACATAGACTGAAGGTCAAAAAATGATTTTAGATTTTTAGACTTGCTTTTTACCTTGAATGTAAGCTTGGGTCGTAAAAGGTTCTTGAGTTCTTTTGGTAAAACTATATCTATGCCAAGACTGGAGATGATGGTGGCAGTTTTTAACAGAAATGTTTCTAGCTTTGCCTTTGTGAGTACCAGTACATCTTGCTTTAAAAGCTCTTTTGCTTCAGGAAGATAGGTATGTAAAAAAGAGACAAACTTTAAGACCTCCATCTTGAGAAGTACCGTTAAACTCTCTTTTAAGTAGTACTCTTTGCTATCATCTTGCACTTTTATGGATAGAAGGTAATCATCGATTTTGTCGATGTAAATCTTGTAGTTGTACTGGCTTTTCATAATGTCAAAGATCGAAAAGTAGTTATACACAGCTGTGGCTATGTTTTCTTCTTCAAAACCTTTTACCTCAAATGCTTCTGCATGAAAAAAGCTAGAAGAGATTTTAGGTGGATTGTTTTTTTGTTTTTTGTTCGAAAACGCCATACCTTTTACAAAGTCACTTACGATAGCACAAAGCATCGCCTGAACAGAACTCATAGGGTCAAGATAATCCTTTTTATATAAAACCATTTTAGGAGTCTGCTTTGCTAAGACATTGAGCTGTTGTCTCACTTCAGGTACAGAACTCAATACTTTGTAGACTATGGAGAAACGCTTCTCTTCGTCTATGACCGCAGGTATGAAAGATTTTGATTCTATCATCAAGTAGGCTACTCTAAAAAGATAAAACAAAAAACGGTAACTCGTACTGCCTTTGCCTTCTTTAAAAGAAAGAAAAAGTCTAAACAGTAGGGTTGTAGAAAGTTGCAATGTTTTTCCACTTAACCTGATATCAAACTCTGTAAAAAGTACCTTAGAGTTCCTAAACAGAGGATTTACCACTCTAAAATAACTTCCATAGATGCCGTACTCTAAGTCAAACTCAAACGTTGCGTTTTGGAAAAGACGTTCTATGTCCTCCATGTCAGGGTTTTGCATAGGTGAGATATTTTGTGCTAAAGCTCTGGGTACTTTTTTGTAAAATTCTTCTAGGACTTCATGGTAATCGATGGGAGCAAAAGGAGGGTTATCTGAAAGTATGGAGAGTATAAAGCTTGCATTGTCTTGTAGCTTTACAATCTCAAACTCATCCACATGCCTAATGTCTTGCCATTTTTCGTCCTCATTATGGGAAATGAGCGACAAAGGGTACTCTATGTTTATCTCATGTTCTATGTCGTACACATCTATGAGGTCAAACCCACGAAGAGAAAAAAGTATGAATGGGTTTTTATCCATCTGACTCACAGCAACATAATACAGCCCAGCTATATGTTTACACGCATAGTCACCCCAAAAATCTGGGCAAGAACAAGACATTTTAAAATCATCAAAAAGACTAATATTGGCTTCTTTGAGATAAGCCAAGAAATCCTCTGGTAACCTACCGTTCGTGACGGAAGCCAACACGAGAGGATGCTCTTCTAAGATAGTTTTGATGACTTCTATCTCATCTGGGCTAAATGCATTAAAATCCATACTTGTACTGTAGTACGGACTGTAATTTCCTGCTACCTTAGCTTTGATATGGCTATCTTTAACTACAACATCATACACTTTGTCCGTATTTGCATAGGTTTTACCCCGTCCTAGTCTACCAGCATCTGTTTTTTGTTCTAACACCCTTAAGAGTTCTGCTCCCCAGAGGGTAGTTCCGTACTGTTTGCTTGCCATGCTTTAGTTAATCTCCTGTATTATTCCTAGGGTTTTCTAAAGATTTTTCCATCATTTCTTTAATGTCATATCTGTCGTACTCTGAGCATAGTCCGCTGATGTAGCCAACGGTATTATGTTTTGTATTGTTTACACCAAAATACTCGGCTAATTGATCTATTAATCCAACAAAAGCTTGAAATTCATTTCTTGTGTCATCACTAAATTCATCTTCTTTTTCTTCAACAACAAGTTTACGTTCACTTTCTGCATATTCACCTGAAGGTACCGTGATTACATAACCATTGCTTACTGATTCTATTTCAAGCTTCATGAAAAATCCTTGTTCATTATGCTATAGCGAATTCGCATACTAAGCGAATACCCTAACTAAAAAATGATTGTAGTATTTTAAGTCCAACAAGACTAAGATACCCAAAAACAATCAATCACTAAAGTTAAGGGGTAAAAAATGTCATACAAACATTTTAGTCTTGAAGAGAGATATTATATCGAGATAGAGCTAAGAAAAGGTACTTCTGTCAATGCTATAGTGTAGCACATCTCCTCCTTTTTTTACCCGTTTTTCTATCGCATCTGCCTCTTTTTTCAAATATATCCAAATAAAAAAATGATGTAGTAATTTACTAAATAGTGATCATTTAATATCTTAACTTTCGCACCTAAATAATACATAAAATTCACCTCAAAACCTCTTAG
>VCAW01000106.1 GCA_013607775.1 Campylobacterota bacterium
AAATACACGGATAATTGGTATTAGAGTGTTAATAATATGCTTTGGTTAACATAATATAAATTCTATTAAAAAAGTAAGTCTCTTCTTCTGTGGGTATTTGTGTGCATGAAAAATGATTTATAAAAAGTGGTTTTTCTTCTTTTGAATTTGTATTTTCTTTTAGTTTCGTTTTTCTACAGGTACTAATTAAAATATTTTAATATTAATAAATGTAAGAAATATATTGTTTTGTACTTATTTAATTATCTCATTTTGTTTTCTAAATAGATATATATTAGGTTAAGGGCAGACACATGGGTCTGCCCCTACAGGGTGTGTCCTCTAAAATGACGTAATATAGGGCTGTAAAGTCTATTTTGTGAACAAATGTTCTTTCTTGTGGATTCTCTTTGGATTAAAAGTGAACACTTGTTCTTTTGTTTTGATTCCTGAAAAGTAATTAAAGAACACTTGTTCATAAAATAGAAAACCTTTCTCTTGACATATGAACAGATGTTCACTATAATATCATCAAAGGAGCCACTATGAACGATGAGAGCGTCACTTCTCTACCTACAAAAGGAAGTAAAACCAAGGAGAAGATACTCAAAGTATCACTCAAACTCTTTGCAACCAAAGGATATAAAGCAACCACAGTAAGAGACATAGCTGGGGCTATGGGTGTGAAGCAGAGTGCCCTCTATAACCACTTTAAGAACAAAGATGAAATACTAGAGACGCTTATCAGTAACCTCACCTCGTCTGCTATCGTTACTTTGTTTGACGGTAAAGATGCACAGGAACTTCAAAAACAAGGAAAAGCCCTTTTGGCAAGCATTGCCACTACTTTTAAGCTTTTGAGCTTTGACGGGCAAAATGAGGCGCTTTATAAGCTGCTTATGCAGGAGATCTTCCGTAATGAACGTATAAGAGAGATATATAACGAACATTTCTACCAGGAAAACGTGAAAAAGCTCTCTGGTATCCTTTTTTCGATGATGCAGGCAGAGCAGATTAAGTCTTTTGATCCTTTATTGTTGGCAAATGAGTTCTTTTCACCCCTCTTTTTCTACCAGATGCAGGTTTCTTTGCTAAAATTAGACAAGAAATCGACCTCTTCTGTGGTTTCTATGTTTGAAAAACATGTAGATATGTTTTGGGATAACATCAAAATAGAGAAACAAGAGACGCTATTTTAGGCTAATGCTAAATAATATTAAATAATTACTATTTTAAAATTAAAAAATATGTAGAAAATATGAAAAAGAATGAAGATCTGTTTGCACATAAGTCAAAATCTTGGGATATGAACTCAAAACGTGTACAAAATGCCAAAGGTATAGCTGAACTCATAGTAAAAAATATAAAACTAGACAAATCTATGGAACTCATGGATTTTGGTGCAAGTACTGGGCTCTTGAGTTATTTTGTAGCGCCTTTTGTCAAAAAGATAGTTGCTGTAGACAACTCCCCTTCTATGCTTTTGGAGTTTGAAGCAAAATGTGATGAATTTGCTTGTGAAACAGAAGTAATAGAGAAAGATTTGAGTGTAGATACTTTGGATAGAACGTTTGATGGCGTTATCTCATCTATGACCATTCACCATTTGGAAGATATCATCGCCCTCTTTGAGAAGCTCTATACTATGGTAAAGGATGGTGGGTTTATTGCCATTGCGGATTTAGACTCTGAGGATGGAAGCTTCCATTCAGACAACACAGGTGTACATCACCATGGTTTTGACCGAGAAGCACTGCAACTCATCGCTGAAAATGCAGGGTTTAAAGATGTAAAGTTTGATCTTGCCAGCACTATTGATAAACCGCACCGCACTTTCACAGTCTTTTTACTCACGGCGGTGAAATAATGAAGTATCTCTATGGCTAAGTATCTTCTTTGCAACACTTATTTGGTCAGGAACAGCACCTAAAGATACTTTTACTTGGTTTTTTTGGAGGTAGCTCCTGCACTCATTGGCTTTGTGTTTATTGTACTAACCTATAAAACATTCCATTTGACACCCCCTACTTTACACGCTAATACTCATTAATATGATTGTCTTGATGGTAGGCGGACACTACACATACGCATAAGTACCTCTGTTTGATACCATTAAAGAACTGTTGCATCAAACACGTAACAACTACGACAAGGTAGGACACTTTATGCAAGGATTTATGCCTGCCATACTTGCACGTGAGATTTTGATACGCAAAGAGATAGTAACAGCATCTAAACTTTGGTTAAACTATATCATACTAAGTATCGTTTTGGCATTTTCGGCATTTTATGAGCTTATAGAGTGGTGGGTAGCATTGAGTTCTGGTGAAGATGCAGAAGCATTTTTAGGAACACAGGGGTATGTGTGGGATACACAGTCCGATATGATGATGGCACTCATAGGCGGAATAACTGCATTAGTTGTTTTAGAGAGATGGCATGATAAACAGTTAAAATCTTTATGATTGTGTGTAGGTAGTACCTCTACCCTTGTGGTAGAGGATAATAATATTAGTGTTTTGCTACTTCTGCAACAATCACACCTCTAAAATCACCTAGTTTCATACCTGTAGCGGCATCATTAGGATAAGCAGCTTTTATTTGCGTTGCAATCTCTGGTGAGATGTTCTCTCCATGACATTTAAGACATGTGGCACCTACTGTTAGTGGTTTATAGACACGTGTGAACGTTTTTCTTTCTACTTTTGTGATGAGCCCTGCAGAGGCAGACTTATGTGCAAAGGCTTTTTTATAGTTTTGCATAATCTGTACATCGAGTGCATCTGGTTTGTTGGCTTCATTTCTAAGGTTTAATGATGTTCTACGTACTTTTACGTGGCTTGGAAGTTCTTCATTTACTTTTTGTGTCAATGCTTGTGCTTCAGCTGTACAAAAAGCAATAGCAGCAGTACCGTTACTGTCAAGCTGGAGCTTCTCTTTGAGCTGTGTTTTGAGTGTAGATCCTAAAAGTTTGATGGCGTGTAGTCCTTCTTGTTTCGCTGAACTATGATGTGCTTCAGATGCATAAAGCGTACCTGTAAGTAAAAGTGTTGCTGTAAAAAGTGAAAGTTTCATTTCTATTTCCCTGATAATAATTTTTATTTGGGAGATTATAATGTATAAATCTTAACCTATCTTTGTTGCGGTTAGAAATAGATACTGTTTCCCGGTCACAGTAACTCTAAACTTTTTTTGTTGCAGATACTTTTTACAAAACATAATATCGTTCAAAACCAAAGACATTTCATTCATGGCATAGTTAGGAGCTTTTGCTCCATAAAGCAGCTCTCCCCCTATCCATCTACTGTTTGGAAAACCTATAAAATGATAGCGGCATCTTTTGTCAAGTATTCCTGAACAAGTTTCATAAAAAAAGGTTTAAAGTAGATACTCGGACTTTGGAGTGTTCCTATACTGATGAGGAGGTCAAACTGCCCTAATTTTAGTCTCTCTAAGTTGTTGATGTCTTCTGCATAAAAGGTAACGTTGTTTTCTGTAAATATGCTTTTAGCATACGCTATAGCAGACTTTGAATGGTCTATACCTACAAAATGCATATTTTCATATTTTTTAGTATCTAAACTATTTTTAATCACTTCAAACTCATCACCCCTATTGACTCCAAGGTTTAAAATCTGTTTTCTGTTTCCTATTTTGACATTCTCCAAGGCTTGTTTATAATAGTAGTAAAAAGCAGGCTCTTCCATCTTATGTATTTGTGCGAATTGAGAATGTATACCGTATTTTTCATTCTCCTTATTGTCTGAATGAAAGGAGTCTGATGTGAGTTTTTTAAAAGTAAGTTGTACGTGTATAGCATCTATTTTATCTGGTGTAAGCATATTACATTTGAGGAGTTCTGCCAAATCCGTCCATGCTTTGTACCCTCGGTAAAGATACTCTTTTTTTCATCTATGGTAACGATATGCCCTGCATAGCCCTCTGAAATATCGGGATTAAGTACAGTAAAACTAATCTGCTCTTTTTTTGTAGTGCTTCTTGCAGTATGGGGAGTATCTCTTGCATGGTTTGGGTGGTGAATGTCATGAAGTACTCCTTTGTTTAAAACATATTTTATAGCTTTTAACCCAAATTATGCAATAGAAATTACCAAACTAGCAAAAGTCATTGCACTGTGGACATTTACAAATAATTATCGATTAACCTAAGGGTTAAAACTCAAATTCTTTGTAAACACCCACAGCACAAGCACTATCACTAATTTTGGCAACACTATTGCATAAGTGGGCTAGTCGGTTAACTCCTCCTCTGTTATAATATGGTATGAATTCAT
>VCAW01000107.1 GCA_013607775.1 Campylobacterota bacterium
AAGTGAAATTGCACAAAAAATAGAACTTTTAGAGGCAGAGAATATACAACTTAAACTGGAGACGGAAGTACTTATTGAAAAATCTGTTAAAGACCCATTAACAGGTTTGTATAACCGGTTTAAAATTGAAGAGATATTTTTAAAAGAGCAGCAACGATTTACTCAGTGTGCTGATCCTCTTTCTATAATTCTTATGGACTTGGATTATTTTAAAGAAATTAATGATTCTTATGGTCATAATGTGGGTGATGAATATTTGAAGGAATTGTCAAAAATTTTGATAAACTTCTTTCGTAAAGGTGATATCGTTGGACGTTGGGGTGGAGAGGAATTTCTTATTTTAATACCTAGATGTACAGCTAATAAAGCTAAAAAGGTAGCTACAAGATTGAAGGATATGATATCTGAAATAGATTATCCCATAATTGGGCGTAGAACAGCATCTTTTGGATTAGCAACATTACATAAAAAAGATACTTTAGCTTCTATTGTAAATCGTGCAGATAAAGCATTATTTTTAGCTAAAAAAAGTGGTAGAAATAAAATAATAATGTGTAATTCAGCTTAATAAATCTTGTTACTTTATTTTTTTAAAAGGACTGTTAGGCGTAGTTGAGAGGTTTGGAGTACGTTAGTAGATAATAGCGCGAAATTTACTGCTAGGAGTATAAATATTTGGCAGGAGAGATAGAGGTAATATGATTTTAAAAACAGAAAGATTACTTATTGATTCTATTAAAACTGAAGATTATGATGTGTTATATCAAAAAATATTTTCAGATACAAAGGTGATGAAATATGCTCTTATGGGTAAAGTGTTAACTCAAAAAGAAAGTCAAGAATTTATCGAGAAGTATTTTTCAAAAAATTCTATTAGTGGTTTTCTAGTTATTAGAGAACAAAGCATAGGTGCGTTGGTTGGGTTTACAGGCTTATTGAATTATACAGAAATGGAAAATTGTATGGAATTTGGTTTCGTATTGGCTTCTGATTCTTGGGGTAAAGGATATGCTACAGAAATAGGAAGGGCTATGATTAGTTATGCAAAAGAAAAATATCATGATATGGATATCATAGCAACTGTGAATCCTTTAAACAATTCTTCTATTAACGTGTTGAAAAAATTAGATTTAGAATATATTAAGACGGTGAATGATAAACAACGAGGTAAACGTGCAATATTACAATTAAAAAATTAGATTAAGTAAAAATATTGTAGTATACTAAAATAATTTATATCAATAAACATTTAGGACACTATAATGCCCATCAACTCCCTCTCATTAAGAGAGAAAAAACAAGCCACACTCAAACTCAAAATCCTTGATACCTTCGATGAGAAACTCAAAACAAAAGCCTTGGCTGATATATCGGTCAAAGAGGTAGCCAAAGAGCTTGATATATCGGAGATGACATTTTTTAACTACTTTGGAAGTAAAAAAGAGGTGCTTATCTACTTTATAGAGCTTTGGAGTTTGGAGATGCAGATGCATATTGAGGGGCTTGAACCTTTGGAAGCTATTTATCGTATCTTTGAAGATACAGCGATCATGATAGAGAAAAATCCTAATCTTTTTATGGAAATAGTTGCATCGATGGCATTACAGGGAATGGCGAAAAAAAATATAAGTGTTGGTAAGGCAGAGAGGATACTGCATTTTGGAAAGGATGTGCCATATGAAGTGGGTGGATTTTTTGATATTATCGTACCTTTACTTTCACAAATAGAATCTTCTCAAGATAAATTAGCACTTGTCTATTTGTCGTTATTTAATACTTGCTTTGCAATGCCTTTAGCAATGAGAGACCCTAGGTTTGGTAGTCTGAAAGAACGCTATTTTGAGCAGTTGGATTTTATTTTGAAGAGCTATAAATAATGAAAAAAATGTTCATATCTATATTGTTTTGTTAGCAGTAGTGTGTTTGTCGGGGTGTACCGAGATTAGAGAAACAAAAGTTCTCCTGCCTCACTCATGGGTAGGTATGAAAAAAGTATCTTCTCATTTGTATGTAGAAAACAATATGAGTAAAGAGAATGTAAAAAAGATAGAAAAAGCTATTCCCAAAGCAAAATCATATGTAGCAGATATTTACGGTGATGTAACAACTCAGCCTATTATCTATGCTTGTCAATCAGAATTATGTGCTCAATCTTTTGGTTTGGAAGGAAAAATAAAAGGTATACGCTTACTTGGACATTTGATTTTGACAAATAGAGGTCTGGGCAAACATATAATTAGTCATGAGTGGTCTCATGAAGAACTTTATGAGCGTATAGGAGGGTTTTATCATTGGTATAGGGAGATTCCTTTATGGTTTGATGAAGGACTGGCTTCTGTAACCATGCATCAATATTGTCGTTATGATGAGCAAGCATGGAAAAGCATTATCACAAAGAAACTACCCTATCCAAAAAAAGAGGAGTTGGGTACATTGAGTCAATGGATAAAAGCAAATCACAAGTATCTGGTTAATGATAAAATTGCCGTGCCTTATGCTGTGGCTAGACATATTGTTTCAAAGTGGTATAAAGAAAGAGGGCAAGAAGAGCTTATTGAGCTTTTGGATGGTATTAAAAATGGAAAACATTTTGATGAGCTTTATGAGGATTTAAAATGATTTTAAACTATATTATGATGTTATTTGCACTCATTCACTTCTATTGGGCATTTGGTGGAAAATTTGGACTTGATAAGGCATTACCTACCGATGCAGAAGGCAATAGACTACTTAACCCTAGTAAATTTATGACCTTTGTAGTTGGGTTTATTTTATTGGGGCTTAGCTATGTTCCATATAAGCTGTATACAGGTGATAAATCACAGATGATCGTATATGCAGGGTATGGACTCTCTATACTCTTTTTCTTGAGAGTTATTGGAGATTTTAATCTTGTAGGGTTATTTAAAAAAGTGAAGAATACAGAGTTTTCAAAGTATGATACATGGGTATATATCCCATTATGCTTGTTTATATCTATCAATTTCCTTTTTTTGGTAAGTTATAAATGATAAAAACCTCTCTCATCCTCTTCTTCATAGTCACCATCATCTTTTCCACCATCTACACCCCACAAGCCATTTTGCCTGAGCTTCAAGACTATTTTGATACTAGCATCGCACAGACTAATTTACTACTTTTTGGGATGCTTTTTGTTTTGATGCTTGCAACCCCGATGTATGCTCCTTTAGTAAGGAGATATGAGAAGAAAAAATTAATGCTTTTTTCTATCGGATTTCTTGCATGTTCGGTTCTTGTCTCAGCATGGGCTTCAAACTTTTATTGGCTCTTGTTTAGTCGAGTATTGCAAGGTATTTTTATCCCTGGCATCACGGCAATCATGCTTTCATATGTGCAAGAGATTTACCCCAAAAAGCATCGTGGTTTGGGTATGGGTATCTATATGGCAGCGACAGGATTTGGTGCAGTACTTGGGCGACTATTAGCTGGGTGGATGACTCAGTGGTATGGTTGGCGTGAGGCATTTGGGCTTTTTGCTGTATTACTAATGGTAGCATGGGCAGTGATGTATATTGGCTTACCCTCTAGTAAATCTACTTCCAACGGTAGAGCAATAGATAAAAAAATGATTTTAAGCTATTTAAAAAGCTTTAAAACACTCTCTGTGTTGCTTGTGACTATGGTGGTGTTTTTCTCATTTATGGCAGTGAGTAGTTTTGTGACTTACCGTTTGGCAGAAGCTCCTTTCTCTTTAGATGCATCTGCTTTGGGCAATACTTTTTTAGTACTTTTAGTCGCTGTGATTGTAAGCCCATTAGCAGGAAAATACTCTGACACACTAGGCAGAGTAAAAGTGCTATTTTTAGGTATAGTTATTTTACTTGCAGGCATTGTACTTAGTACCATAGGTAGCTATATTTTAATACTTTTGGGTTTGGGATTAGTAACAGTTGGGATGTTTAGTGTACAAGCTGTTGCTCCTACTTATTTGGGTGATTTAGTACCTGATGACAAGGCTACTGCGGCAGTGCTGTATCAGACATTTTTTTACTTCGGTGGAGCGATGGGAACACTGTTGCCTGCTGTGGCTTGGAACTATGGTGGGTATGATGATGTGGCGTTGCTTTGTTTTGGGTTGGTGTTGTTAGGGAGTGTGCCTTTGGGGTATAATATGATTTTAAATAAGAAATAAAGGAATTGATACATGGCAAATAAATATAAAGAGATAAATAAT
>VCAW01000083.1 GCA_013607775.1 Campylobacterota bacterium
TATTGCAGGATGTTACTCAGAAAATGCTTGGATTTAGGTGCGAAAGTTAAGTATGGGATCTAAAAAAAGTTTTTTACCAAGTGCTACTTTTTGAGCATCAGCCTCAACTTTCAGAGGAAGTGGCATAAGTTCAGTAGCCAAAAGTACACTATTTGTAACGAAAACTATCATCCAAACTATGTACTTTTTTTCATACTTATGTTACCTTTCTTAAAGCTCTATACATGTACCAACACCAGAACTTGTAAGTATCTCTAAAAGTAAAGAATGTTCTACTCTTCCATCGATAATATGTGCTTTTTTCACACCACCACGGAGTGCTTCTATACAGGCATCTACTTTAGGTACCATACCACCTTGTATGGTTCCATCTTCTTTTAATGCTTCTGTTTTTTCTATACTAAGGTTGGTAATAAGATTCATCTCTTTATCTAGCACACCAGGAGTGTCTGTTAAAAAGAGTACTTTACGTGCTTCCATAGCCACTGCTATTTTAGATGCAGCCAAATCTGCATTAATGTTAAATCCAGGATGCCCCATAGTAGAACTCCCAGCAATTGGTGCTATAACAGGAATAGCACCATCTTCGATGATGTTATTGACTATCTCAGGATCAACATGTTCTATACGTCCTGTATAACCAAAGTTTTCAAAATCTTTTGGCATCCCTTTTAAAAATCCACCATCTTTACCTGAAATACCAATGGCTTTACTTCCATGATTGTCCAAAAGGGAGACTATCTCTTTATTTATCTGTCCCGAGAGTACCATCTCCGCGACACGCATCACCTCTTTAGTGGTAACTCTTTGCCCATCTACAAACGTTGTCTCTACTCCCAAATCAGAAAGTAAATCAGTAATACTTTTACCTCCACCATGAACAACAATAGGTTTCATCCCAACCAAATGTAAAAGTACAATATCCTGTGCAAATTGTTCTTTAAGCGTTTCAGAAGTTTGTGCTGACCCTCCATATTTAATCACTATTTTTTCATTAGAAAAACGTTTGATGTAAGGAAGTGCATCAAGTAATGTCTTGACAACTTCTATATTATTTCTCATATTTAAATCCTCACCCTTGCATATATTATATCAATTATAACATGGAACGCCTATAGACTTACTATTTCTTTGATTTAATTTTAATCATATAAAAGTTTTTAGAACGCGAGAAACTATCGCTCTCCCCTACACTAACAACACTACCATCACTCATGCGTGCTATGCCATATGCAACATCACGGTTTCTGTCACCATACACATGTGACCAGACAAGTGCTCCATTTTTATCTAGTGCCAGCATATATACACTGTGGGAACCTTTACCCAATGTACTTGTACCCCCTGCTAGCATAAAGCCACCATCTTGTGTCATAGTGACAGCATTACCATACTCATAGTATTTAAATCCATAAATTTTATGCCACATTACTTTTCCATCAGCATTGAGTTTCATTACCGTTAGGTCTGTTTGTTCGCTACCATAAGAGCGTGTTTTACCTACAGCAACAATGCCTCCATCCATCGTGGCAGTCACACCTTCTAGACTGTCATCATCGTAGTCACCAAAAGTTTTTGTCCATAATGTTTTTCCCTCTTGGTTCATTTTCATAATGAAAAAATCTTCATAATGTGTACGATCAACTTCACGCATCCCCACAAGTGTTATGCTTCCATCTTTCATACGTGTTAAAGCATGAGCTTCATCTGTTTTTTTGCCCCCAATAGTACGTGCAAAAACAGTTTTTCCCTCTTTTGTCAATTTACCATAATAAATATCTCTATAACGTTTAGTAAAAGACTCACTGTCTCCTGCAAACATTACACCACCATCATCTGTACCTACGATACCTCCGGCATTTTCATCTCGTTCTCCACCCATCGCTTTTTCCCAAAGAAGTTTTCCTTCTAAAGAGACTTTAGCGACATAAATGTCTCTGTCATAGTTTTTTGAAAGTGACTTGGTACGTCCCAGTACAAAAAGGTTTCCATCTGCTGCGCGTGTAATAGCTTTTCCTTCATCCTCTTTCTTACCACCAAGAAGAATCGTCCAGATAACCTGCCCATCGGCACTCATACGACTTACACAAATGTCTGTACGCTGTGCTTCAAACGATTTACACGTACCTACGATAGCACTTTCACCATTTTCAAGTGCTACAATACCATAGGCAACATCATCCTCTTTTCCCCCATAGATTTTTTCCCATACTTTAGTATAGGCATCTTCTACTTTTTTGATTTTACTTTTATCTACAGGTATCTTTATTGCATATGCAACACTAGATAACAACAAAAACACCCCAAAACTCACCAAACTTCTCTTAAACATCTCCACTCCTTATCTGTTGATATAATGGTTTACCTGCGTAAACACCTTGTCCGTTATCTCTAATTTTAACTTCATCAGAGATAGAGGCAACTTAAAATGCTTCATTTTCACAATATCTTTCTGTGTCACCAAAAGTGTATCTGCACCATATTTTTTCATCTCTTCCTTTAGTGAAGCTTCATCAAAATATGCGTGGTCATCAAAGTAGATTTTTCCTACAATATTTTCAGGCAAATAAGCATCTAATCTTGCCGGATTAGAAATAGCTGTGACCAGAAGCATCTTCTCACTCAAATTTTCAAAAGAAACCACACGTTTAAAGTCTCTATCTTCTTTCAAGACCAAATCTGCATATCTTTTTGTCCATATAAATTCTCGTAATGGTCCAGCAGGTAACGGTAGCGTATTTGGCATACAAGAAGGCTCTAAAAGGATCTCATATTTTTCTATCTCTACCCTGTTAAACCCATCATCCAAAAAAATGATTTTTGCACCTTCACGCATCGCATCTTCTATGGCTACAGTTCTATCTTCACTGACTATCACAGACGCATTGGGTAAAGAGTGGGCAAGTAGCATCGCTTCATCACCACTTTGTTTTACATCTACCAAAATTTTGCCCTTGTAACTCACCTCTACCAAGCCTATACTCTTACGACCATAGCCCCGAGAGATGATGGTAACATCTTCATATTTGGAAGCTAACGCTATAAGAAATGGTGTTTTACCTGAACCTCCCACTTGTAAGTTCCCCACACTGATAATAGGAATGGAAAAGTGGTTCTTGGCAGCAAAGACTCTACGTAAAAACATAAAGATACCATAGACTAAGGAGAGAGGAAAGAGTAGTATCATAACTACATAATGATACCACTTGGGAGAAAAAAACATTGCCTCAAAAAACTGCGTCATGAACACTCCTTTGCACCTAATTTTTTATCTCGCTACAAGTAAATCCTGCTTCTTTTCTAGCCTCTACATTGACATGAGGTCTATGCTTATTGAGCAGATCATATCGTTCAAGTATCTCAAAATAGACATCTTCACTTTTGCCCTCTTCTTTACAAAGGTATTTAAACCACCTGTCACCTTTTAAAACATGGTCTATCTCTTCTTCATAAATGGTATTTAACATCTCTATGAGTTTAGCCACAGGAGGAAGTTTGCGTTTATTCTGTAGTTTTTTGATGATAAAAGGACTGACATCCAACCCAGAAGCTTCAAAGTAGCGAGGGACTATTGCCATACGGTCTAGTTTGTTGTGTGCCGTTTTTTGTGCTGCATCAAAAAGCCCGGAGTGCACAGGAAAATCACCATGCCTAAAACCAAGTTCTTTTAAAAGCCCCTCTAGCATCTTAAAGTGTCGTATCTCATCTGCTGCTACTTCAAGCCAGTCTATCTTATAGGACATAGGCATTTCCGGGTAACGATAGACAGCATCAAGCGCCAAGTCAATGGCTGAGAATTCTATATGAGCAATGGAGTGTACCAAAGTAGCCAACCCCTCTTTAGTATCAAAATCTTTTCGGTTTGGCAATGCAGAAGGAGAGACAATAGTACAATAAGAAGCATACGATGGAGCCGTGAAAAGCTGTGGAACAAAACCATCCTCATCCCTAACCTCATTTTGGTTACAATACGCTAAACACTGAGCGGTTATCGCCTCTTTGACATCTATGTCATCACTGGTAATGGCTTGCTCTAAAAGACTATATATATTCATAGCTAGGATTATAACACATGCAAATCAAAATACAGCCTATGGGCATGACACAAACCAACTGCTACATTGTTACTGTAGATGGCAAAGATCTCATCATCGACCCAGGAATGGATGCGACACAATGGGTACTGGATAATGTCACTAATCCTGTAGCCATTCTCAACACCCATGGGCACTTTGACCATGTCTGGTCTAACCAAGAACTAAAAGAGAGACTCGAAATACCTCTCTACTGCCCTAAAGGCGACAGATTCATGCTCCAAAAATGCCCCCTAGGACAACCCACTCCCCCAAGTACACCCGATTATGAAGTCGTAGGAGATGAACGCTTAGTCATACAAGGTATTACACTCCAATACAGACTTTTCCCAGGACATACACCAGGGTGTAGTATTATCCAAATCAAAGATGTATGGTTTTCAGGTGATTTTCTTTTTGAACAAAGTATAGGAAGATGGGACTTCCCTTTTTCATCAGGTGAAGAGATGGCAAAAAGCTTAGAAAAAGCGATGAAGATTGAGGGAGACTATACGATCTACCCTGGGCATGGTATGAGTACCACACTCAAAGCAGAACAGAAAGTCATGTCTTATTGGATAGAACAGGTGAAGAGAACAATCTAGTTACTTCTCTCCTCCACACTTGCCAGCACCACATTTTCCAGCTTCACATTTCATAGTAGCCTCAAAAGGTTTTGCATCGACAGTAGGTCGTTTGTCGAATGCACCTTCTGTGTAGAGTACATAAACAAATAATCCGCCTAGAACTAAAAGTATCAAAATGGCATAAAGAAAGAATTTTTTCATGGGTTAACCTTAAAGTAATTTAGAGGATTATAGCAAAATAAAGGAAAAGATGTCGAGAAGAACTCTCGACCAAAATTTTTCGACAAAGAAAAGAAGACTTAGTAAGAGAATTTATACCCTCTACGTCTTACTGTATGAATTACTTGGAAACCAAGAATACTCTTCAAACGTTTACGAATTTGGTTAATCGCCACTTCAACTGTGTTATCACTTACATACTCTGGTTCTTCCCATAGTGCATTGATAATCTCATCTTTAGAGAATACACGTTGCTTACGTAGTGCAAGGTATGCCAAAATATCAAATGTTTTACCATTAAGTGAAACAATCTTCTCATCATACTCTATCTTTTTGTTTGCAATGTCAATAACCAGTTTTTCAATATTTACTTGCGTACCAAAGAGGTGTCTCATATTTGAAAGTACACGTGCAGCGATAAGGTCTGGATGTTCGCAGTGATTGAATACAACATCATCTACACCCAAATCAAAGAAGCTCTGCTGTGCCTTGATGTTAGAGGTCAAGATGATTATCTTTGTTTCACTCTTTTTCTTTTTCACTTCATTGACATAACGCTCTAAAGAAAACTTCACACCTTCATCTACGATAATAACGAGTTCATAGTGTCTAAAGTCAGTAAAGTTTGTCGCATCATACATATCTTTTGCATTGTCAACAATACAAATAAAATATTTTTCTAATTCTTTTTCAAGTTCTTTGACATATTCGTCAGAGAAACCTACAGTTAATATTCTCATTCTTTTCCAATCAAAAAAAGTTTAAAACTTAAAGTTTTTCCACTTTTTACATTTATTAACGTATTTATAGCGAAATGTACCTTATTTAAAAATAAAAGTAAAAATAAAAGTAAACCTTTTAGATGTAGACAGGGTGATTTTATATTTTTTATAATTGCAAGCCATATATAACTGTTATTCCCAATGTATAAACCCCTAGAAGATAAACATTTCTAGGGTTCCCTGAGAGTTTTGGTGTTTTGATTTCTGATACATTTAAGATGGCAAGCGTCACGCCACTAACATATAAGATAATAGTAAATGTATCATGGCTTACTACCCCATTGTGTAAAAACACAGAGACTAATATAAGACTATTATTATCTAGTGCAAGTCCTGTGTATTTTGTTCCCCCCGCTAAGCCGTAAGTACTAAAGTAACTAAGTCTGATGGCAGCGGCGGCCACCATAATAAAAGCACCTATTAAAAACAGCGGTGCAAAATTTCCATAAGATAAAAGTAAAATTGCAGGAGTTACCCCGTAACTTACTATATCAATGAGTACATCAAGTTGTCCACCAAATTTTGCGTCCGTAGGTGTTCTTCCCTTTAGTTTTCTCGCGACAAGTCCATCTGCCCAGTCAAAAGCAACTGCCCAAACCATACCAATCATAGCAGCAGCATAAAGACCGGTAATAGAAAAGTAGATGGCAAGGACAATACATGCCAATCCAGAGAGAGATAAAAGGTTTGGAAGGTCATTCACATAAGAGAGGATAGTGGGTTGTTTCGTTTCTACACTATCTGTATTTTTTTTCAACATATTTTAAATCCTTTAAATAAATATTAAACTTTTTTTAAGTAGGCGTGTATTTTAGCATTAAAAGGATAGTATGTGCTTAATATATTGAGGGAAGTGCCAATAATAAGGTGCTTCCTTTTTAGTAAAGGAATTTTTAAAATGCTTGTATATACTGTTGGTACCTTTGATATGGTACATGTTGGTCATTTAGATTTATTAGAATACTGTGCAACCTTAGGTGATAAGTTTGTCGTAGGTGTAGCTTCTGATAAAGTTGTAGGTTCATACAAAAGAAATGTACCTGTTATCCCATTAGATCAAAGAATGAGAATGCTAAAAGCATTAGGATGTATAGATGATATTGTTTCTTATGATAAATTAGAATACGTCAGTAACTGTAAAGACTTAGATGTAGATATCTTCGTAATTGGAGAAGATTGGGGAGATAAACCACATAATATTGCCGTTGAAGAATACCTCAAAGCAAAAGGTGCAAAAATAATACAAGTCAGCTACAATCCTCTAACCTCTTCAACAAAAATAAAACAAAATTTGATTGCCCAATCTCATAATGGGAAATATTCGCCACGGAATGTTGCATAGATTTCAAAAGTAAGTTAAAGTTTATCTCTCTGGATTTGCTTTCACTGCCTTAATATATACGCGCTTAGGTGCAGGATACCCTTCAACTGTTTTGGTTTTATCATTAGGATCGAGGTAGTCTTCTAAACTTTGTGTGTCTATCCATTCTGTTTTTCTCTGTTCATTGGCTTCGGTGACCATGGTTTCTAACACTTCAACACTCTCAAATCCTGCTCTATAACACCAGTTAATCAGTGCAGGAACAGTAGGTACAAAATAGATGTTTGGTATCTTGGAGTATCTGTCTCTAGGGGTGAGATACATCTCCTCTTCTCCGTCTATCATAAAAGTATCCAAGATGAGCTCTCCACCCTTGTTAAGCCCTTTAAAAAGAGACTTGAGCATGGCTACGGGGTCAGACCTATGGTAGAGTACACCTAAACAAAAGAGCGTGTCAAACTTGTGCTCATAAAACTCTACATGCTCTACACCCAACAGTTCATAAACGATGTCTGAGTCTATATAGTGGTTAAGAAACTTAAATTGTGAATAGTAAATAGCTGAGGGGTCAAACCCTATAAGCTTCTTAGGTTTTTGCCCAAGCATACGAAACAGATAATAGCCATTGTTACAGCCAATGTCACCTACTATTTTATCTTCAAGATTAAAATGTGGTTCGAGTAGGTTGTATTTAATCTGACTTTGCCACTCTGAGTCTATAAAGAGGTCATTAATGCCAAAAGGTCCTTTACGCCAAGGCTTCATAAGTAGCGCTGTTTCTTTTATCTGCAGTGCTTCATCTTCACTAAGGTTTGGAATATCTATCTGTACAGTATCGGCAAGTGTTACCTTCACATCATCATGTGAAGGTAAATTTTTAATGGCTTCTTGGTAAGGAACGATGTTCTTCCACGTCAACCATTTTTTGCGTTCTTCTCTTAAAAGCGTTAAATCCATACCATACTCTTTATGTGGCTAGCCACATGAGACAACTGCTGAAGTTGTCCTAGTGACAACGTAGTTTTTTGGACTTTGTTCAAAAAGCGTCCTATTTTATGTAGGCTTTGATGATTTTTTGGTCAAACAAAGGTTTGTTTGCACCACGAGATACATCAACATTTTCTATCTTTTTTACAACATCTTTACCCTTGATGACTTCACCAAAGATAGTATGCTTACCATTAAGCCAACCTGTAGGTGCAAGTGTGATGAAAAACTGACTACCATTGGTTACTGGTCCACGATTTGCCATAGCAAGTAAGTAAGGTCTGTCGAAAACAACATTTGGAGCAAACTCATCTTTAAAATCTTTATGCCAAATGGACTCTCCACCTCTACCTGTTCCTGTTGGGTCTCCACCTTGAATCATAAAGCCTTTAATAACTCTATGAAAAATAAGTCCATTGTAGTACCCGTTTTTTACATGTGTAACAAAGTTTTCTACTGCAAGAGGTGCTACTTTAGGAAAAAGTTTTAACTCTATCTTCCCTACATTTGTTTCAAGCACAACAATAGGTGCTTTTTCAGTTGCTTGTATCTGTGTGCTTAGCCCTAAGAAGAGTAAAACCATGAGTATTTTTTTGTACATTTGTTTCCTTTTAAATTAAATTTAGTTAGTTAGTTAGTTTGGTATAACGTCATTACAACATTTGTCTATACGAAGTTCTTTAAGTACTAACTCAAAAAAATCACCGCTATCTCTTTGCACCTCATCTGAAAATTCTATATAAAATGCTGGCTTTGAACCTTGTGGATTTTGAGAATTGTCAAATACTGCTGGTGTCATTTTGGTTTTAGCTGTGACTTTATTAATCGCATCACTTATCTCTGTTCTTAATGTTTCAGCACCATCAAATACAAGACTCAACCCCGAGTAACACTCTTCCATCTTTACATTGGCGACAATCTCTTCACATCTGTTATTCATCTATATCCTTCGTATATCGTTATACTTAATTATAACGCGATTAAGATTTATTTCGCATAAGATGTTGCGCGAATTTCTCTAATCACATTTACTTTTATCTCACCTGGGTACTGAACTTTATCCTGTATCTCTTTGGCTATCTCTTTACTTAGTAAAACTGCTTCATTGTCTGACATTTTTTGTGCATTTACCATCACACGTATCTCACGTCCTGCATTGATAGCATATGCCTGTGTGACGTATGGTTTAGACGTTGCTATCTCTTCCACCTCTTTCACACGTTTTGTAAAGCTTTCAAGTACTTCACGTCTGGCACCTGGACGGGCAGCTGATAGTTTATCGGCAGAACAAACAGCAGCACTCTCTACAGAGTCTGGCTCTTCATGCCCATGATGTGCAAGTATGGCATTTATGACAGAAGGGTGCTCTCCATGTTTTTTACACAGGTCTACACCAATGTCCACATGCGAACCACCCATATCTTGTGTCAATGCCTTACCTATGTCATGTAACAGACCTGCACGTAGGGCAAGCTTTTCATCACCACCCATCTCAGCAGCCATGACCCTTGCGAGTTTAGCTACTTCAAGGGTATGTGCCAGTGCATTTTGACCATAAGATGCACGATACTTCATACGACCCAATAAGCGAACCAACTCCTCAGCCATAGGGAACAGTCCTAAATCAATGAGGATATTCTCCCCCTCTTCATAGGTTTTTTGTTCAAACTCAGCTTCTACTTTTTCATGTACCTCTTCAATGCGCCCAGGATGTATGCGTCCATCTTCTACGAGTATCTCTATCACCCTTGTAGCAATGGCTCGTCTATAAAGGTTAAATGAACTTACAAGTATCACTCCCGGCGTTTCATCTACTACGATATCCACACCTAAAAGCATCTCAAGGGTTTTAATGTTTCTTCCCTCTTTACCGATAATACGCCCTTTATGTTCATCACTTGGCAGATTGATAAGGTTGATTAGACGTTCTCCGGCAAAGTCACCTGCATAGCGAGTGGTAGCTTGGGCTAAAATGTAGTTGGCTTTTTTCTCACCTTCATTTTTTGCCTCTTGTTCATACTTACGTACAATACCGGCAACTTCAGAACGACTCTGCTCTTCTACCTTTTCCAAGATATAGGCTTTGGCTTCTTCCTTTGTAAACGACGCTACATTCTGCATGGCATCTACAGCTTGTGCAATGGCAGCTTCTCTTTTTTCTTCCAGCGTCTGAAGATTTTTCTCTTTTTCTAGTACATGCTGTTCTAAAAGGTTGAGTCTCTTCTCTTGCGCCTCTAGCTCTTTACCCTGCAAAATAAACTTACGTTTACGTTCTTCTACTTCTGCCACACGTTGATGAAACTTTGTCTCCTGCTCTATAGCATTCTCTTTTATCTTGACATTGGCAGCTTTAAGCAACAGTTCTGCTTCATTTTCTATGGCTTTTGCTTTTGCCTTCGCTTCTAGTTCAATATGTTTGAATTTACTGCTAACACTTTTTTTAAACCATAGGTAGCTTACGCCCGCTCCTATGGCAGCTCCAACTATCGCGGAGCTCCCTATTGTTCCTAACATGTACGTCCTTTGGACGTTATGTAGCCGTGATAATACTATCTGCCTTGACATCGTAATGGTCAGTTACGACCTCTTTTGCATAACATAATTCACGTGCTACAAAAACGACTTTTTTTATATTTTTATTATTTTTTTCAAAAAATCTATCATACATACCCTTTCCAAATCCAACACGTCTGTGTGTTGCATCTACTCCTACAATAGGTACGATGGCGATATCTATCTTTTTTCTTTTAGTTTGTTTTGAATCTTTTGGTTCTTTAATACCAAACTGTTTTTTATACAGTGGTAATCTATATTTTACCAACCTAAAACTTGCACCTTCCATAAACGGCACATAAAGCGCTCTCTTTTCTTTGCGTAGTTGTTTAATAAGAGGATAGAGATTTACCTCCATTTTCAGAGGTAAATAAAGCATGATATTTTGTGCCTTCTCTTCATGTATCATTTTATAAAGTACATCTAAAATATATTTGTCTTTTATATAGGCTCGTTTTCCAGAAGCCCTTTTTAAACGTTGCAAACAGTGTTTTCTAAACTGACTTTTACCATGCTCTTTTGTCATCTTAATCCTCTTTTGCTATAATCTCGCTTTTACAGGGCACTTCTAATAATAGATGATACCCTATATTATAGCCAAAGGTACTGCATGCATCAAATTTATGCTCTTTTTCTCATGCTGTTACTCTTTGTTTTTACAGGCTGTGAAGAGAAAACCAATGAACACAATACGATTCCTGTAGAAAATACTACTCAAGTAGTAGGGGAACCATCACATACTACAAGTCAAGATGACAGTTTTAAAGTCTCTACACATAGAAAATCACCTTCAACTACCCCTAAAATCCCTGTCTCTCTTAGTGATACATTCACTCTGACTGATACAAAAAATAGACACTTGACTATGAATCTTTCCAACAAATACATGACAATAAAAGAAAATACCAAACCTATTGTACTTGTTACTTTTTTTGCCTCATGGTGTCCACCATGTCTCTATGAAATCCCTTACTTAAATGATCTACAAAAAAAATACCAAACACACCTTTTTCTTGCAGGTGTTTTAGTGCACGATGCTATGGACAGACCTACTGTTAAATCTTTTGTTGCAAAGCATACCATTAAGTACTATGTCTCAAATAGCACACAAAACAATGATTTTGCAAGTTTAACGGCAAAAACACTACATTTACCCCATAACTTTCCTATTCCCCTTAGTGTCATGTATGTAAATGGTACATACTTTACACACTATGAGGGTATCGTACCCATAGAAATGATAGAATACGATATAGAAGAAGCCATCAAAACATTAAAATAAAATGTTAAAATAAATAAATTTTTCAAGAATCTATAAAAGGTCAATAATATTATGTTCAATATATTTAAAAAAGTATTGGGTAAAACCAATGATGCCATCAAAGATGTCGCACCTCAAAAACGTAAAAATATCCCCAAAGATGAATTTGAAGATATTTTACTTGAAGCAGATGTCAACTATGATTTGGTAGAGAGACTGCTAGAGACACTGCCTGAAAATATTAACCGAATACAAGCATTCAACTCACTCATCTCTGTATTCCAATACACTGCAGACTTTAAACATAGTGATGACAAGCCCTTTGTTGAAATGATTATAGGGGTGAATGGGGCAGGAAAAACAACGACAATTTCAAAACTAGCAAATCGCTACAAAAAAGAGGGCAAAAAAGTCATTTTAGGTGCTGGAGATACTTTCCGTGCAGCAGCCATAGAGCAACTTACTCGTTGGGCAGCAAAACTAGATATCCCTATTGTTGCTACACAACAGGGACATGACCCTTCAGCTGTGGTCTACGATACGATAGAGTCAGCTATAGCAAAGAACTTTGATCATGTCATCATAGATACAGCAGGAAGACTCCATACACAGGTCAATCTCAGTGAAGAACTTAAAAAAATGATACGTGTCGCAGGAAAAGCAAAAGAAGGTACACCGCATAGAAAAATGCTTGTTTTAGATGGTACGCAAGGAAGTTCTTCTATCAACCAGGCAAAAGCTTTTAATGAAATGATAGGAATAGATGGTATAATAATTACAAAGCTCGACGGTACAGCCAAAGGTGGCTCTGTACTCAGTATTGCCGATGAATTAAAAATGCCTATTTTCTACATTGGTACAGGTGAACAACCTGATGACCTTATTACATTCAAGGCAAATGATTATATTAATACAATTTTGGATGAAATTTTTATCTAGGGGAGGATAAAATTTATGCGCGCTTATTTTCAACTATTTATTGGTTTACTTATTCCATTAAGTGGTCTTTTTATCGTATCTGCTGTACTCTATTTCAAAATAGAGTACGACTTCACAAAAGCGATGAGGCTCGGGGTACTCTCTGGGTTTTTCATTGCTATTGCAGTCTCCCTTTTTACAGCCCTCTTTCTCTTAATCATGCGTCGAGGTAGACAACCCAAAAAAGATATCTTCAGTGGGGTAAAAGAACGTAAAGAGAGACGTAACACAAAGTCCAAGACTAACAAATCTATAGACACAGTACTGACAGGAACTACAAAAGTACAAAGCGCATCAAAAACATCTATTACAACCCAAGAGAACATCATGTTACTTATGGATAACAGTATAGCCTTTGAAGTACTTCTATATGCTATTGCAGATCAACAGTTAGGGCAACTCACCGAGAGTAAAGAAGCTGAAGGACATATCATCATCAAAACAGATAAGTCTATCATAAAGATGAGTATCAGCCCACTAACAAAACACACCTCACAAATGCAAATAAGCTCTGAGATTGACGATACAGAAAATATACAAAAAATCATCACTTATATGAAAGAAAAAGAGTACTCATTTACACAATACTAATGCTCTTCTAGATGAAACATCTCCCTATAGGCAACTTCCAGATTTTTCTTATCTTTATAGTCTATGAGGTCTCCCACAACGACAGTAACCTCTTGTTTTAAATTTTTATCTTTTAATGCATTGGCAAGTACTTCATTGGCATTTGTTTTGATATAAAGGGGCAAAATGGGTAACCTATTTTTTAAGGCAATGATACGTGTCCCCTCTTTAAAACTCGTCAAAGGTTTATCTGTCTTGTTTCGTGTGCCTTCTGGAAAAATAAAAATTGACTCTCCACGCTTTACTGCTTCTTTTATATCCGCAAAGAAACCAGACATTTGACTCTTTTCTCTATCGAGTAAAATGGAGCCTGCATGACGTACAAAAAGACCAAAGAAAAAAGAGTTATAGAGCTCTTTTTTAGAAATCCAAGGACCAAATATCTCTGTATCTTGAAATGCCACTTCAGTAATGGGTGGGTCTATGATACTTCTATGATTTGTAACAACAACATATTGTCCATCTATAGGCAACTTTTCTTTGTTTTCTATCTTCACTGTAACCTTCAGTGCTTCTAGCTGTGCTGCTGAGTAAGCATGTCGCAAACGCTTTTTCTCCATAGGGTCATCTGTATACTTTAAACGTAGTCCAAAACTATTGGTCAGATACAAACCATATATGGCTTGCTTGATTGCATTAAATGTCACTGTCACTCCTCTATCGTGTAAAATTATAACCAAAAGAGATAAAACGTTAAAAATATGTCAATTTGACATATTTTTGCACTTTAAGAAAAAATTACTTTACAATACACACATTAGACATAGGAGCAATATAATGGCAAAGAAAAGAACACTCTTTGAGTGTCAATCATGTGGATTTCAATCACCACGCTGGATGGGCAAATGTACCTCTTGTAACGAGTGGGAAAGTATGATAGAGCTCAGTAGTGAACAGATAAAGTTTTTAAAAGAGACATCCAGTAACAGTAGCACAACTGTACTTTCAAAAGCAAAACCCATTACGCAAATAGAAGAAGATAATATTACCCGTTTCTCTTCAGGGAGCAGAGAGCTTGACCTTGTACTTGGAGGGGGTATTGTACCTGGTTCTCTTACACTGATAGGAGGAAGTCCAGGTGTTGGGAAATCTACACTGCTTTTAAAAATAGCAGGTAATCTAGCTAGGGTTTCTCAAAAAGTACTCTATGTCTCAGGCGAAGAGTCCGCAGGACAGATAAAACTTAGGGCAAACCGACTTGAAGCAAACCATGACAACCTTTTCTTACTTCCAGAGATAAATCTCTCTTCTGTTATCGCTGAAATAAATAATCAAAATTATGAACTCATCGTCATTGACTCCATTCAAACACTCTACTCTGACGAAACACCCTCTGCACCTGGGTCTGTGACACAGGTACGTACTATCACCTTTGATTTAATGCGTATTGCAAAATCATTACATATCCCCATCTTTATCATCGGGCATATTACAAAAGACGGCTCTATAGCAGGGCCAAGAGTCCTTGAACATATGGTAGATACCGTACTTTATTTTGAAGGAGACACAAACTCTGATTTACGTCTACTTCGAGGGTTTAAAAACCGTTTTGGTGCTACCAATGAAGTAGGTATCTTTGAGATGAATAAAGAAGGACTTAACGATGCCAAATCGATGGCAGGTAAATTTTTTAACAAAGAAAAGCTCCAATCAGGATCTGCACTGACTGTCATTATGGAGGGTTCACGTCCTATTATCATAGAAGTACAAGCACTTGTCTCTGAATCTTACGGGCATGCCAAACGAAGCTCCACAGGCTTTGACAACAACCGTTTAGGGATGCTACTAGCACTTCTTGAGAAAAAACTTGACCTACCTCTTGGTACCTATGATGTCTTTATCAATGTCTCAGGAGGTATCAAGATTAATGATCCTTCTGCTGACCTTGCCGTTATTGCAGCTATTCTCAGTAGCTATAGAAACCGAGAGTTAAGTTCTGAAACACTTTTTTTGGGCGAAGTTAGCCTTACTGGAGAAATACGTGAAGTGTTAGGACTCTCACAACGTCTTAAAGAGATAGAGACACAAGGGTTTACAAAAGCAGTCATTCCTAACAAACCTATGGAGAAAACAAAAATCAAATGTTTTGTAGCCGATGAAGTTTCTAAAGTAGTTGAATGGATGTAATGGTATAATAGTTTTATGAAAATTGGAACAGATATTATACAGATAAAACGTATCGAAACACTCTTGGAAAAATATGGTGATACTTTTAAAAAACGCTTTCTTGTAGAAGATGAAATAATGACATTAAAGAAGATGGAAAGCATCGCAGGGTATTGGGCTGCAAAAGAGGCTATCTCCAAGGCGCTTGGCTGTGGTATAGGCGGAGCACTCTCCTTTCATGATATCATCATCTCTAAAAACAGACTCGGTGCACCCACCTTTACTTTAAGTGACAAGGCACAAAAACAACATCAAATTAAAAGTTCTTCTCTTTCTATCAGCCATGACGGTGGCTTTGCCATCGCAGTTGCTGTAATATTACAAAAGGAATCTCTATGAAATATATACTTAGTGGATTATTCACCGGTTTATTTGCCCTCATTTTTATGGTAGGGTGTGCTTCAAGAAGCAGTGACAATATTGTCGTAAAAAACAACCCACGCCTGTGGCAAAACCTATTGCAAAAACTGTAAAGACACTTCCACCTCCTCCTAAAAAAAAGATAAAACTTAAAGAGGTCGAAGATACCAACTATACCGATGACTACATGTACCCAGAAGATACCAAAGCAGCAAAAAAAGATCCTGTCGAAAAACAAGAAACGATAGCTGTATCTAACGGAGGAATGACTAAAGAGGCGTGTATCGCTATGATTAGTCAAGAGAAGTTTGACAAATACACAGCAATGTTTGGATCCCAAGAGGCTTCTATTAAACGTTGTGCGATGCTAAAAGCGATGAATAAATAAGAAAATCACTTTCTAAAGTGAATCATCTTAAATCTGTCTCCCATCATAGTGGGAGCGATGAGCGTCTTTATTTTATCTGCCTCTGACGCGTAACGTGCCTGTGTCGTTTGCTTAGAAAACTGTTCTAAAATATCTATAATCCCAAAACGTATCAAGGCACGTGCCTGTGTCTCATACCCTACTTCTTCAAACCCTGCATCAGTAAATGATTCACAGACATGTCCAAAGTTCACATCATAGGTAATATCATCTTTTTTATATGATTCTGAGAGGATAAGCTCCTCATCAAAAAGAGGAAAGGTCTCATGGCTTCCATAGACACGTATGGAAAAGTCATTACGAACATACTTTTCACCATAGTCAAATGTCACAAAATCGCAACGCCCAATACCTTTAGCCATTTCTGCTGCAAAATCTTCATAGCCTACAGCTATTTCACCTTGTGTGAGATGGTGTTTCTTTGCCCATATCAAGGTCTCTTGCTTTGCTTCTTTCCATATTATCTCATCATTCTGTACTAGAGCCAATTTTTCGTCTTTTAAAAGCTCACAAGGGAAGGCATCAAATATCTCATTGGCAACGACAAAAGCATAGTCTACTTGTACATCTGCAATGTCGTTAAAATGTGTAATCTGTATATCATCACCAAAGCGTTCCTGTATGTAGGCAAGTTGTGCCTTTTGCACTTTAGGCTGACGCTCCACGATACCAAACTTTAACGTCTGTACCAAACTGGGGTCACAGGTATAAAGCCACTGTATCATGTCACAAAGCAAGTAGCCTTGGTGTGCACCTATCTCTATAAGCCAACCGTTTCTGTCTGCCATGCCCTCTTTAAGTAACGTATAAAAATGGTTTGCAATACTCGCACCAAAAAAGCTACTTGTACTCACAGCAGTATAGAAGTCTCCCCCTTTACCTATGGTTTTAAACTGTTTATAGTAGCCCTCTTCACCATAGAGCCATTCATTCATATATTCACTAAAGTACATTTTCTACCCTCACATAGAGCTTGAGCAGGTGTATCTGTTTGTCTATTTTGTATATCTGCTGGTCTAACTTACGAATATTGAGTGAATTTTGCATAATATCTGCATCAAGAGATGTCTTTTCTCCTGCATATACAAGATTCTTTGTAACCTTAAAAAGATTTTTATAAATCTTTTCATCTTTTTTGGCTAAAGCTATTTTTTTATCTAAGACATTTAGACTGTTATAGATCCACTGATACTCTTCATCAACGGTCTCTTTACGGTCTAACACCTGCACTGCTGCGCGTAACTTTTCTACCTTACTTGCTTCTATAT
This sequence comes from Campylobacterota bacterium, assembly GCA_013607775.1. Classification (GTDB taxonomy): domain Bacteria; phylum Campylobacterota; class Campylobacteria; order Campylobacterales; family Sulfurovaceae; genus Sulfurovum. Next base: position 17,613 of record VCAW01000083.1, read on the forward strand.
CTGCAAAAGCATTCACATCTATAGGCATCGACACACTAAAACCATAGTTATAATACTGCTCTTGTATCGTAGAGCCAGGTCCTACAAACAGTGGGTTAATGTCTCCATTGATATACTGCCCCTGAAGTGAGACGGTCGGTAGGTATTTTGCCCATGTTATTTTCTCATTATGGTTAGAGACTTCTGCACGTAAACGGTCTGTTTTTAAGTCAAGGTTCTCCTCACGGTAATTTTCCCTGCTTATCAACTTTAACTTAGGTAATTTAAGTGCTTCAGTACGTTTATCGCTCAATAAAGAGAATCTCTGTTTCAACTCCAAAAGTTTGAGTTCCATCTCAAGCAGTGAAGCTTCATCCTGACTCTTCTTCAAAATAGCCTGGTCTAAAAAACTACTGTCAAGCAGTCCTGCATCATAACTATCTTTTTTCTGATGTATATCGATGGTATCATTTTTAATCAACAGTCGCATCTTCTCTTGCTCAAGTTTTGTTTTTTTCAAATTAAATAAAATAGTCACAGCATCACCGATGAGCTTACGTCGTTGCAGTATGATATCACTATGATTTGCACTGCGTAGAGCTTGCGAATATTTGATAGCATAGTAAATACCACCAGATCGAAAGATAGGCTGATCAATATTCACAGAATAGGTTCCCACATGAATAGGTGTATTACCAAACTGTGTCGTATAGTTTTTTGAGTAACGTAATTGAATAGGGTTTATCCAACTCTTTGAGAGTTTATCACTCTCTAACTCATTTGACTCAAACTGGTAGTCAAAAAGCAATGATTTATTCTCAGAGAGGATATCCCCCAACTCATCTGCATGAAGTAATGAGGCTAAAAAACTACAGAGTATTAAGTACTTTTTCAAAACGCTTGAACCCTTCGTCTATTTCATTTTTTGTAATGGTAATACTAGGCAGGAATCGTACTGTATTACGCCCAGCTTTAAGTACAACCAAACCTTCTGTCATAGATTTTTGAATAATACTTCCTTGAATCTCAGCACTTTTGGCACGAAGACCACGCATAAGCCCAAGACCTACCTCTTTTTCAAAAAGGTTGCCATATTTATTTACTATCTCTTTCAACTTTGCAGAGAAATATAATAGTGTTTCATCTATTAACCCATCATCATACATTGGCTTCAACACATCCAACACTGCAAGTCCTGCAGCCGTACTCAGGTAGTTACCCCCAAAAGTACTCCCATGATCACCTGCACTCAGTACCTCTTTATGCTTTGTCATTACTGCACCTATCGGTACACCACCACCAAGCCCTTTGGCAAGTGTAATAATGTCTGGTTCTATCTCATACAGATTTGAAGCCAAGAATTCACCTGTTCTATACACACCTGTTTGCACCTCATCGACGATGAGTAAAATACCTTCTTCTTTCAAGTGCGCTGCAAGTTTTTGTATCTCCTCTTTCTCAAAAGGTTGCACTCCACCCTCACCTTGTACTAGCTCTATGAGTACTGCTACTGTTTCCTCATCTATAGCCTTATAGACATCTTCAATAGATTTTTCATAGCTAAAACCATCAGGATATGGTGAAAAATGAGGCGTATGAAAACTCTCTTGTCCTGTGGCTTTTACCGTGGTAATAGTACGTCCATGAAATGAGTGTTCAAGGGTAATAACCTTATAACGTTTCGTATCAAACTTCGTCTCACCATACTTACGCGCTATCTTTATAGCACCTTCATTCGCTTCGGCACCAGAGTTTGCAAAAAAGATACCCATATCATAGCCTGAAAGTTCCACTATTTTCTGTGCCAGTTTCACTTGTGGTTCTATCACCTGTAAATTAGAGATATGAATGATATTTTTCGCCTGTTCACAAATAGCACCTGCCAACTTCTCATTGCCATGCCCCACAGAGTTCACCCCGATACCTGAAGCAAAATCTATATAGTCTTTCCCGTTTTCATTATAAAGTGTAGAGCCTACACCCTTTACAAAGTTTGTATAGTTTCGTGCGTACGTTTGCAATACGTATTGTTTGTCTTGTTGTTCTAAATTCATTTATTATCCTTCTACTTTTTCCAATGTTACTTTCACTTCCTGATAACAGGCATTTTCACCTTCATTGCTTACTAGAGATGGGGTAAGCATATTGACGCCTAGTGTATTACTTGGTACCACCAAACAGTTATGCCTCACATCTTCACTCAGCATAATATCAAGTACCACCTCTCCAAACTCTGAGGCTATCTTGACTTGTGCACCCTCTTCGTAGCCTAAGGCAGGATGTAAGTAGACTTTTGTGTCTCTTTTAAACTGTGTATTGAGTGCCTTGTTTGTTTTGGGTGTAAGCAACCAAAGACGGTCGTCTGTGAGTTGGTTTTTCTTAGATGTTCGCACTTTTGTCAAAGACTTGGTGTTGATAAAGTCATCATCATAGTCATCTATAAATTCAAACTCATCATCACCATCTTCGCCAAAGCCTTCCTCATACGGTACCTTTTCATGTGCAGGCGAAAGATATCCATCTTCACCCTCTTCACATTGTGATAACCAAGCATCTATGTAGGATGCTTCACTATCCAAGCCTTCAAACCCAAGTAGATCAAACATATTTTGCGTAAAGTCATACTCACTCATGCCTATGTCACTCTCTACAATTTTGTTGAGTTTGTGTACATGCTGATGCCCATAAGGGAGTATGACATCCTCTTTTTCAAAAAAGTTTTTCGCAGGGATGACAATGCTTGCACGTTTAGAAGTTTCATTTTCATAGAGTCCAAAGTAGATGAGATTTTCTACTTCTTCAAGTGATTCGCATACACGTGAAGTATCAGGCATAGACTCTGCAGGGTTACCACATTGTACCAAAACCGTATCAAAATCTGAAAAGTCTGTGACTACTTTAGAGACTGTCTTGCATAACGTTGCAAAAGGACTCTCAAATCCAAGCTGTGAGTTACCAAGGTAGTGTACACCTGAACCCTCCTGTCCAAACAAACCTAACAGTGCAGCCAAAGAGTCTATCGCATGTAGGGTTGATGCACCTGTAGAGTACTTTTGTACGCCTGTTCCTACCAAAAAAACCACTTTTTGGTCACGCAAGTAGTTCAATGCATGCCCAATCTCACCCAAGTCTGTACCGATGTATTGCAATATAGGCTTAATACGATGCTCTTGTGTAAAATCATAAAAATCTTCATACTCTGAAGCAAACTCTTCCAACCATTCTGTATCTTGTGAGTCTTCCATATAAATAAAGCGTGCCAACATAATGGCAAGATAGTAGTCTGTTCGTGGCTGTATCTGCATATGGATATCTGCTTTTTTAGCAATAGCAGTTTTCACAGGGTCTATCACGATAATATTTTTTCCCTCTAAAAATGGCATCATATGTGCATTGGTCACAGTGACATTGCGTCCCCAGATAACAACCGTATCTGCTTTAGCTATCTGCTCGTATGGTAAAGTCTTATTTATACCTCTTCCCTCAACGATACCTGCATCACCTGCACCATCACATAGACTTCCATGAGTAAGTTTTCCTCCTACCTTTTCCATTAAGAGGTTGGTAACCTCCTGCATAACACCTCTGTTTCCAGAACCTCTCCAGAGTAAAGACTTGGTATCTTTAAACGCATCTGCTGCAGCACTCAATGCTTCATCTAAACTTACCTCTTTGCCATTCACTCGAGGCTTTGTAATACGTTCTTCCTCATGGATGCTTTTATTGAGCAGTGTACACAAAGCTCCATTGCCCGTAGGATGGGTGCTGTAACCTTTTATATGTGCGATACCATCTTCTACAAGTATCTTGCAGGTATCATAACAGTCTAATGCACAGGCCGTTGTTTTCGCCATTATTTTATCTCCACTTTGAGCAGTTTTGAAAAAGTATCTTTAGGTGCATCGATGTAAATCTCTGCTCTGTACAAAGAGATAAATTTCTCATCTGCTACTTTCCATATTTTATCTATCTTGTATGTTGTTTTGTTTCCATTAAGATAGACACTTTTTGTATCTAAATCTTTTAACTCTTCAGATTCTAAAAAAATCACCAGCTTTGCCTTACTCATATCCATCACCTGTACCAAAACAGAACCCGGAGCAACAAAGTCACCTTTTCTAACCATAAGTTTATAAAGATATTTATCTTCCAAAACCAATGATTTTTTCTCTATAGTATCTTCTAATTGTGCTATTTTGTAGTGTAAATCAAGTATCTGTTTTTCAAGATTCACTATCTTCTCTTTTGTGATGAGATATTGCGTTTTTGCAGAAGAAAAGGCACTAAAAGCTGTATCTTTTTGTGTTTTAGAAGCAGTGGCAAGTTTATTGATACGGTTGTAGTAGCCCTCTTGTCGCTCCACTGTACTCTCTAAACTTTTGGCAATATTTTTGTTAATGTCGAGCATTTGATGCAACAATGCCACACTCTTTTTTGCAGACGCGAGATTGACCTTGTCTAGTGCATCATCTAAATACACTACCCGTTTACCTTTAACCATCGTACCCTCAGCACCCAAATCAACATCAAGTACCAATCCACTCACAGCAGATTTCATCATAATGCTTTCAAACGGCTCCAATTTAGCATAATGCACTGTTGCAAATATCCACAAAGGAGATAAAAATAATAGTAAAATTTTCATACATGTTCTTTTTTGGTTGATTATAGCAAAATCCTATTAATGATACCCTCAGTATTCTCTTTGACACTTCTATGAAATAGTAAAATCGTCAGACTAAGCTTAACTAAGGTATCTTAACTTTCGCACCTAAATAA
>VCAW01000108.1 GCA_013607775.1 Campylobacterota bacterium
GGTGACCGATAAAAAACTTAGAGGAAGAACCCGATGAAAACCCAATACTCCACCTTACTAATGGCGCTACTTATGCCACTTAGCTTCACACACGCACAAGAGATTTCACTTACCCCACCCAATGCAAAAGCAGGGGAGTGTTATGCCAGAGTAGTTTTACCTGCACAATATGAAGATGTAGAAGAGAAAGTCCTTGTCAAAGAGGCATCTGAAAAGATAGAAATTCTTCCTGCGGAATATGAAGATGCAGAAGAAGAAGTAATCATCGTACCTGAGACGAAAAAACTGGAGCCTGTACCTGCAACCTATAAAGAAGTCACAGAAACCATAGAAGTTAAGCCTGCACTACGTACATGGAAAAGTTCACTAAAGAAAAAAGCACATTTGGTAAGTCCTATTTTACTTAAAGCCGTTGAGGCTACAGGGGTAAATCTAAAGAGTGCAGAACCTGGAGACTGCTATAAAGAGTACTTTGTACCACGTAAATTTAAGACCATTGCTGAAGATGTTTTGGTAAGAAGTGAACACAATGAGACAAAAGTACTTGAACCAGAATTTGAAATGGTTGAAAAAACGATTGTGGTGAAGCCTGCAAGTAAAAAGATAGTTGAGGTACCAGCTGAATATGACGAAATCGAAGAGAAAGTACTCGTAGAAGCTGAAAAAACTGTCTGGAAAAAAGGACAAAACCCTGCACAAAGTGTTTCTGGTGCTACGGGTGAGATTATGTGTTTGGTGAAGATACCTGCAAAATATAAAACCATCAAAAAAAGAGTGTTGAAGTCACCAGCATCTACCAAGGTAGTCGAAGTACCAGCTGAGACAAAAGTAATTAAAGTAAAACAACTGCTTGCTGACGCTCAGATAGAAAATATCACCCAGCCAGCACTCTATGAAACGGTAGAAAAAACAGCACTCGAAAGTGAAGCAAGATTTGACTGGGTACATGCTGATGATAAAATAGATGAAGAATACAAATATACAGGTAAACAAATCTGTCTTACAGAAGAGAAAGCAAAAACAGTTGAACTGACAAAAATTGTGTTAGACACACCTGCACATGTAGAAGCGAGTATCGTTCCTGCAAAAACAAAGAGCGTTACAGTAAAGAAGTTAATTGCTGAAGCAAAAGAGGTCAAAAAGCCTATAGAAGCTGAGTATAAAATGATGAAAAAGCGTAAAAAACTGGCAGCAACCAAGATAGAGTGGAAACGTATCTTGTGTCAAACCAATATGAACAAAGAGGTTATCGCCAAAATCCAATCTGCCTTGAATGAACGTGGCTATAGTGCTGGTAAAGCAGATGGTGTTCTAGGTAAAGGCACAAGAAATGCCCTAGACAAGTTCCAAAGAGAAAACAGCCTTGCCACAGGTGGCATCACCTATGAGACACTCGGAGCGTTACAAGTCGTTCTTTAAGACCTCCTCCTTTCGTCTAACTTTTGATATAATCTTTAAAATCAAAATAGGGTTAGGCGTGAGACTATGACACTTTTTCAAAATTCTGTACTTCGTAACTATCTACAAAACATAGACAAAACAGTTGTACTTCAGGCGTATGCTTCTTATAAAACAGATTTTCTTCCCAAAATAGCCAATATCAAAACTTCCAAAGAGGAACAGTACCAGTACGGTTTTTTTGGATGATTTGTTTGTCAAGGTATTGGGTTATACACTACACCCTACACCAGAGTACAACCTCATAGCCGAACAGAAAAATCTAAGTGATGCCAAAAAAGCAGATGGTGCAGTACTCAGAGAGGGTAAAGTCATAGCCGTTATAGAGCTAAAGTCCACCAAAACAAAGTCTATGGACAAGATAGTCAATCAAGCCTTCAACTACAAACATAACTACCCAAACTGTAAGTATGTCATTACTTCCAACTTTGAGAAGTTGCGTTTTTATGTAGAGCATTCAGACAAGTATGAGGAGTTCAATCTTTTTGAGCTTGATGAGGAGAGGTTTACACTTTTTTACACACTGCTCAATAAAGAAAATATATTTGCCGATGTCCCACTTACACTTAAAAGTCAGTCTAAGCTACAAGAAGAAAACATCTCTAACGAACTTTACAAAAAGTACGCCACACTCAGAACAAACTTGTTTGAGAACATTATACTAAACAACCCTGACATAGACAAGCACATTTTGCTGGAGAAGACACAAACCATACTTGACCGTATGGTGTTCATCTTCTTTGGAGAAGACAGAGGCATACTTCCTCCCAACACCATACGTGCTATCATAGACCATTATGAGGGAGATATAGAAGACCGTGAGCTTTGGCACTTTTACAAGATATATTTTAATGCCATTAACAAAGGCAATGCCAAACTAAAGATACCAGAGTACAATGGTGGACTCTTTGCGACCGATGAGGTGCTTGATGCACTTAAAATCGATGCAGAGGTGATAGACGCTTTGCCATTAGCACTTAGTGCGTATGATTTTAACACAGATATAGATGTCAATATCTTAGGACACATCTTTGAGAACTCACTTAACGACATAGAAGAACTCAAAGCACGCATAGAAGATGAAGACTTTAACGTCAAACAGTCCAAGCGTAAAAAAGATGGTGTTTTTTATACACCTGAGTACATCACCAAGTACATCGTGAATAACACTTTAGGCGCACTCTGTCAAGCAAAAAAAGAGGAGTTGGGCTTAGATGATGTAGAGATACTTGTGCCTAAAAATCCTAAAAAACTTAACAAGGGTGAGAGTAAACAAAAAGAGGCTCTTGAAGCATACCGCGAGTACTTGCTAGGACTCAAAATACTTGATCCTGCCTGTGGATCTGGAGCATTTCTTAACCAAGCACTTAATTTTTTACTGGAAGAACACACTTTTATAGATGAGGGCATACGTACGCTTATGGGTGGTTCTGTGTTGGGGCTGTATGATGTCAAAAAGGGCATACTAGAGAACAACCTCTATGGTGTAGATATCAACGCTGAAGCAGTAGAAATAGCCAAGCTCTCACTCTGGCTACGCACAGTAGAGAGTGGACGTAAGCTGAACAAACTAGCAGACAAGATAAAGGTAGGAAATTCACTCATTGACGACAAATCTGTGGCTGATGATGCTTTTGTGCGGGAAGAGGAGTTTGCTGAGGTGTTTGAGCAGGGTGGGTTTGATGTTGTGATTGGGAACCCTCCGTATGTGCAGTTACAAAGCATGAAAAAAAGCATCAGAGTTACTGCAACAACAAAACTATAAGACCTTTGAAAAAACAGGTGACTTGTATGTTTTGTTTTATGAGTTGGGAAATAAACTCTTACGAAAAAATGGACTACTTGGCTATATCACTTCAAATAAATGGATGAGAGCAAATTATGGTAAGAGTTTACGTAAGTATTTATCTGAAGAATCTAATCCAAAAATGCTGATAGATTTGGGTAGTGGTATTTTTGAGTCTGTGACAGTTGATTCAAATATATTGATTATAGAGAAATCAAATACACAAAGATGTCATCTTATCGCGTTGGATATGTCCAAGGAGAAAGAGTTTTTAGGTTTTGAAAGTTATGTAGATGAACATATAGTAATGTCTAAATGCTCAGAGGATATTTGGACTATTTCTAGCCCTATAGAACAATCAATTAAAAAGAAGGTTGAAAATATAGGATTGCCTTTAAAAGAATTTAATATTAATATTTATAGGGGTATTCAAACAGGAAATAATGATGTCTTTATTATTAATAAAAACACAAGAGACTTATTGATAAAAGAAGATAGTAAATCTTTGGAATTAATAAAGCCTATACTCCAAGGTAAAGACATTGAGCGATATAAATATAACTTCCATGACCAATATTTGATTTATGTAAATGATGAAGTTAATATAGAGAGATATACTGCAATTTATCAATACTTATTGTCTTATAAAACAA
>VCAW01000109.1 GCA_013607775.1 Campylobacterota bacterium
TTCAGATTTTGCTCTAGCATAAAAGAATTTAGCTGCTCCCGTTCCCGTTCCAGCTCCACTTCCACTTACTGTAGAAGGTGTATAGGCAGAATCTACAGTCACATTGACATCACTACCGGGTACAACAAAAGGAAGCGGAATATTAGGAGGGTTGTTCGTTCGAGTATAGTTGAACATTAAGGCATTTGATGTAATAGTCCCCGCCGAGAACCCTAGTGATGATGCTGTGTTGATATCTTTAACCTTAAGAGGCTGACCAAATGGATGTCTATTTGTTGTATCGGCTGTTGTTAATGATGTTACTAGTGTTGCATTCCAATCTGTAACATTTAAGTCAACAGTTACAGGGTTTCCATATAGTTGTGGGTTTGCATCAAAGTTTGTTGTCGTTGCCCCAGCGGCATTTTCAGCAGTGATATTTACCGCTACATGTGCTGACATGTTTAAGTCATTTGAGAGGTAGGTGAAATAACCGCCTCTATGGTTAGTAAGGGTAATACCATCTACCCTAAAGTGATCTGGGATGAAGGTGGTAAGTGCTCCTTCACCATCAAAACATGCGTCTTCTAGACCTGCTTCATTGCTATACCCATTGAATGTATGTGTATCATTACAATCACTAGGTGAGTCATCTGCATCTATCATTGCCCAGTTTGTGTCTTCAAAGTGTATGCCTACTTGACCCACATTATCAAAAGAGACAGGTATTGTATCTACACCATCTATAAAAATAGCATCTGTAAAAGTTGAATTACCATCCATTAAACCTGTATCTGGACTATTATCTTTTAAATATAAATTAGATGTTTTAGTAATGTCTGCACTATCTTGGTTGTAGTTTACTGTCGAAGCCCCACCTGCATCTAGGGCTTGAACTGTTAAATTATATTCTATACCAGAGGTAAGTTCCCCCGAAGTATTAAAAGTTATCACAAAACTATCTGGTCTAATAGCAAAAAGGTCACTAGCGTAAAAAAGACGATAACGGACATCTCCTGGTGCTGTGTCTGCCTGAACAGGAGGTAGAGCGTTGCCACCACTACATTGTAAATCACCATGTGAATAGAATGTATAGGCAGTACCATTATAGTCTGCACACACTTCAAACTCTACCCCAACTCTTTTGTGAGCAGTAGGAACTGGGAATGGGGCAGATGTGTTAATGGATGCAAGTGCAGCAGCGTTAAAAGGGAATGGACCAGCTACTTTCACATTTGTATCTTTATCAACCAAGCTATAGGTAATGTCTATACCAGCTTTAAGTTCAGTAGCACTTTGTTCAGCATTTAAACTGGCAATAGTAATCTCATAGGGTTTTGCTGCTATTTTGGTAGAGATATTACGGTCATTTATATTTCTAAATGTATCCCATGCATCAAAAGGCCCAGTTAAGTATGTGGTCTCAGGAGTAAAAGGACTACAACGATTAACCATCTCATGATAATTGTATCCTCCCTCGGTATAGTTTGCAAGATAGAGTGCTTTTGCATCAGCTAAGGTTGATGTGTTGTAGTCACGGAGATTAAAAGGGACAGTGGTGGTGTCTGTAACTGTATCTCTTTGATCAGCGTTGTAGTTTCCTATGGTGTATTCAAAGCCATCGACAGTGGTTGGATTAGGAAAGTGTGGTAAGTTTTCGATATCAGTAGTAACAGATACTGTAGCTGATGTACCTGTAGTCACACTGTGAGCATATTTAGTATATGGAGAATATGTGGGAGCATAGGCTTTACGTATGATGAGATCTGTAATAGTTACAGCACCCTCATTAGCAAAGGTGGTAGATACTTTATTCCCATTACTGTGTGGCTGCTCAAAACAGAGTACACACTCACCTACACCTAAGTTGCTACCATCACCTGTTCCTATGAAGTCAGGGTTATTTCCATCTATGGTAACTTCACCTTCTGCGGTAATAGCACCATAGATTTGCCAGTTATTGGAATTATTATTAAGTTCGACTGTACCTTCTACATATATAAAAGCTTTCCATGATGTTGTACCACCACCATTTCCAATACTTTCAAAGTTTCCTGCTACATAAACAAAAAGATCATTTTCGCTAGAGCCCGTATCTGCATTAAAACTAAGATTATTCATATCTACTTCTAAGTTACCTTTGATAAAAATACGTACAGGACCACCATTTGGGAGTATAAGAGTATTGTTCTGACCATCAAAAGTTAAAGAGTCGAAATAGTAGTCACCTGGTTCAAGTTTTAATGTCGCACTAGATAGAAACATATGACCTAAAAGCATAACTTTGATACTGCTACCATCGTAGGTAGTTTGTGGGTCTAAAGTAATCGTTCCTCCATAATTTATATCACCATAATTAAAACCTTGTAAAGTGACTGGACTAGACGCCAGAGTGCTTGTGCTACCAGATAGATTATTATCTGGGAAATCGTGTGCATATCTATTATTTGGTGGGTCAACTCGCTCACAAGATTGTCCATCACCTCCACATGCAGGATCTTCATGACAAATAATTTCCCCATCTATTTCCCCTTCAGGATAAGCGATACTTTCAGTATTACATACCTGATCATTGTTTCCGTTTGATGTAAGATGGTCATAGGTTGTAAGTACATTTCCAAAGAGACCACAGACTGAACTATTGTCATACGAAGGGATACCTGAATCAGAATTGATCTTGATAATTACTGTAGCCGTATCTATCCCACCATTGCTATCACTGATACTATAGGTAAATGACTCTAATCCACTATAACCGTTATTTGGTGTATAGGTAAAATTTCCATCTCCTCCATTGCTGATGATAGTGAGCGTTCCGTGTGCAGGAGATGTAAAACTGCTGATAGTTAGTGTATCTCCGTCAGGATCACTGTCTGCAGGGGAATCAGTGATAACATTGCCACTAATTGCTGTTTCAAAAGGAGCAGTGTAGTTTTTATCATTGGCTACCGGATCGCTGTTGCCGGCTGCACTTACCGTGATGGTAAAAGTCTGATCTGTAGTATCGGTACCGTCATCTGCGGTTAATACAATATTATCCAACCCTGCATCTCCTGTAGCTGGCGTACCGATAAGTACGGTACCATTGAAACTCAGCCAGGAGGGAAGTGTAGAAGCTGTTACAGTTACCGTATCACCATCATCTGCATCATTTGTTGAGACCGTATAGGAATATGCTGTGCCTTCTGTTGCAGTTGTGACAGGTGTTGAGGTGAATGTAGGAGGTGTATTTCCTGCTGCAATTACAGTAACCACTACAGTGTCCGTATCGGTAGCACCATCATTATCTGTAACAGTCAATGTGATTGTATAATCTCCCGTACTCCATCCTGTTGTTGAGATCGTGGGAGCAACACCCGTCCAAGTAGTAGTCCCGTCACTCCAACTATAACTGTCAATCGTACCATCACTGTCAGTACTACCGCTTCCGTCTAATGTGATATCACTTCCAACTGCAACCGTCTGGTCTGATCCAGCATTTGCTGTTGGAGGGGTATTTGCAGCATCTACACATGTATCATCGTTTCCGGCATTGGTTCCTTTGTTATCCCATATACAACCACTTGGATTACTAGTACACTGATTTTCATTATTACTGTCACTGCATAGAGCATTTAGCTGTGTGCTCATCATGAATATTGAGAATATAAGCAATAGTAACTTCATAAATGGTTTTTTCAAAAAATTAAAAATAAAATTTTGGTTTTCCATAATAACACCTCCTATACTCAAAAACTGAGCGAAATTTTGTATGTACATCAGAAAGTGATGACATAAGCGTTATCACTTATGCATGGCAACCCAGCTATCTACCAAGAAATCCGTAGTTTTCCGCTCTTGCATCACAGCAGGTTTGATCTTTTACATGTAATACTTCCATATCTAA
>VCAW01000084.1 GCA_013607775.1 Campylobacterota bacterium
CGGAGTGCCATATGTTTTTGAACTTATGCAGTTTAATTCTATAATGGATTATTTTTTATTTTTCAACTTGTCAAACTTTATAATAAGTTCTATTTTGGACAAAGGAATGTTTAGTTTCTCAGAAACAGATGCTTTACTTTCCCCTGCGTTAATCAGCGTCATCACATCATCTAAGGATGAAAAGTTTTCTATGACATCACTTACGGCAACGCGTGACGCTTCATAGTTGGCTATCGTTGTCTCTTTAAGTGCAAGTATCTCTTGTAGTTTTTTATTTTCTGCATGCAGTTTAGAGTTCTTACTTATCAATATAAAAAGTATAATAACCAATAAAACCAATAACCCCAGTACAATCATATCCATCATTTCCATCTATGCTACCTCCACAATAATAAGCAATATAAAGACAAAGCCCAAGTATCCGTTTACAGTAAAAAAAGCTTTGTCAATTTTCGTAAAGTCTTTGTTGACAATGTAGTGTTCGTATGTCAACATCATAGCAGAAAAGAATACTGCCATCTGTGCCCATAGTCCTAAATTAGCTTCTTTAACAAATGCTATCCAAAACAAGACAGCCAAAAAGTGAAACACCCTTGCAATCCACATCGTCTTTTTTGCACCGAATTTTGAAGGAATTGAGTGTAGATTATTGGCTTTGTCAAATGCTATATCTTGTAAAGAATAGAGTAAATCAAATCCTGCTACCCAAAACATTACACCCACAGCCAAGTAGAGTGACCATAGCGTTATCTCACCTGAAACGGCTACCACACCTGCAATGGGTGCTAAACCAAGACTTATCCCTAGTATGAGGTGAGCAAGGGCTGAAAAACGCTTAAAGAGCGTATAGGCACCTAAGACTACTAAGATGGGAAGAGAAAGCTCAAACGCCAGCGTATTGACAAAATAAGCAACTACCACAAACAGTATTGCATTGATGAAGATAAACCCTATCATCTGTGCATTGGAGACTCTCCCATCTACAGAAGGACGTCCCTTGGTTCTAGGATTAATGATGTCAATATCTCTATCAAAATAACGGTTTACACCCATAGCAAAGTTACGTGCTGTGACTGCTGCCAAGGCTCCAAGAAAAATAAGTCTCAATCCAAACCATCCAGAACCACTATCATGATACGAAGCAACAAGCATAGCAATAAAAATAAAAGGTAAAGAAAACACTGAGTGTTTAAACATCACCAATTCAGAAAAATCTGCAAAGAGTTTTTTGAGTTTCTGCACTTATTTGCCTATGGGTGTGGAATTTTTAATTTTGAGTTCAATGACCAAGCAATGGTTGTCACTAAAATAGCAATGATATATCCACTATGTATAATACCATACGCTGTAAGCAGATAGAGAATCCATAGTAAAATAGCACCCAATGGTGTAGGTACACCCTCAAAATACTTCTCTACTTCTCCCACATCAACCTTTAGGTTAAACTCTACAAGTCGTCTTAAACCATTAATAATATACCAAATAAAGACAAGTCCTAAAATGAGTTCTTCTATACCTGTTGTTCCTGTGTATTGTTTGACAGCATAAAAAAGTAAAAATGCTGGCATCACCACAAAAGAGAGAAAGTCAGCAAAGGAGTCTAACTGAATACCAAACTCAGTTGAGAGGTTATACTTACGTGCAAGTTTACCATCTGCAATGTCACAAGTTCCCCCTATCCATGCTAAAATGATTGCTGTAAAAAAATCACCCTTTACGATGAAGTAAATCGCCATCACACCCATAGTAATGTTCAGATATGTAACCATATTTGCAATGTTGAAACGGTTATCTTTGTCAAATAAATTCATTTTTACCCTTATCTTTTAAAATAATATTTTACCTTTTTTGTTGTTATGCTATGATTACACATGCAAAACAGCCATAACAATTTTCAACAACTAGCTCTCATCGGTCCTACAGCATCAGGAAAAACCGCACTTTCAATCAAAGTTGCAAAATATATGAATGCACATATTCTTTCACTTGATTCACTCTCTATCTACAAAGAGATTGACATCGTTTCAGCAAAACCAAGCGAGGAAGAACGAGAGGGCATTAAACACTTTGGTATTGATGTACTCTACCCCAATGAGAATTTTGACGTCACCACCTTCATTACACTTTATCATGAAGTATACACACAATGTTTAAAAGATAAAAAAAACCTTGTGATTGTCGGAGGGACAAGTTTTTATTTGAAGATGTTAATCGATGGTATTTCTGAACTGCCTACTATCTCTCAAAAGGCTATCGAGCAAACAAATGTTGCACTGCAAAATATTGAAAATGCCCATGCGTTTCTTTTAAAGCTTGATGAAGCATATATGTCCAAGATAGAACCAAAAGACAGCTACCGGATTGAAAAAGCACTCAATATCTATTTTCAAACAGGACTCACCCCTACTGAATATTTTATGAAGTATCCACCTAAACCTACTATCACCGAAGCACTTCCTATCTATCAAATTGTATGGGACAGAGCATTGTTACGTAAACGTATTGCTTTACGTACTGAAATGATGGTCTCTGATGGGCTGATAGATGAAATATGTATGTTAGAACAAAAATATAGCCGCAGACCAAACTGTATGAAGTCTATAGGTATCAAAGAGACACTTGCCTATTTGGATGGGGTATATGATAAAAAAATGCTCATTGAGAAAATCACAACCAATACTGCACGCCTTGCAAAAAGACAAACAACGTTTAATAATTCTCAGTTTGAAGATGTAATAAAAGGAAGTGTTGAAGCGTTAGAAGAGATGCTCTTATAAGGTACGGTTACTACCGTACCTTTTCAAGAGATTTAAAGATTAGTACCCACTAGCACTAATCATATAGTACAAGTAAGAAACCAATGGTTGTACATAGAAGATAGCTGTTACAGTCGCTACTGTTGCAAACCCGATGATAGCCATCAATGGTTTAGAGATATTGTAGTAAACAGTATCTACATCTTTAACAGGATCTTTCAAGAACATATAAACCACTAACTTCAAGTAGTAATATGCTGCAATAGCAGAGTTTAGACCCATAACTATCGCTAACCAAATATATCCTGCATTGACTGATGCTTGCATAACGTAGATTTTACCCCAGAATACAGAGAACGGTGGAACTCCTGCAAGTGAGAGCATGAATATACCCATAACCACAGAACCCATCGGCATAATCTGCACAAGTCCTGCAAACTTCTCGTAAGGATGATCATAACGCGCATTAAATCTTCTCTTTTTATGACGAGAAATCCATAACATTGCAAATGCACCAAGGTTGGTGAACATAAAGAGTGCATAGTACAAGAATATCGCTGTGTTACCCTCAGTAGTATCAAGTGCAAGTGCTGCCATAATGAAACCGGCATGAGAGATAGATGAGTATGCAAGCATACGTTTTACATCGTTCTGTACCAGTGCCATAATGTTCGCAAGTGTCATAGTAAGTACAGCCATTACTAAAATAACAATACGCACCCATTCAACACCCAAGTCAATATACATACCAAAGAGTCTAATACTCACAACAAATGCTGCGATTTTAGGTACCACTGACATATATCCAGCAAGTGGTGCAGAAGCTCCTTCATACACATCTGGTGCCCATGTATGGAACGGGAACAACGAAAGCTTAAATGAAAAGGCTACCAATAAAAGTACTGATGAACCAAAAATAGCAATCATAAGCCCTGCTTCATTCAGACGTGTTGCCATAACTTCTGCCACTTTATAAAGCTCAATAGAACCTGTAAGTGCATAAATCACTGCCGATCCCATAGCGAAGAATGCGGCTGCCAGCGCACCCATGGTAAAGTACTTCACTGCTGCTTCGTATGAGTTACTTCTGTTATGAAGAGCAATAAGGGTATAGAGTGCCAATGAGGCTGTCTCAATCCCTACAAAGATAAGAATGAGGTTATCTGTTGCTACCATAAACTGGAATCCTGCAATCATAAACAAAAAGAGAGCAAAGAACTCTGGGTATGAATACTCATGGAAACGTTTAGATGTCAATGCCAATGGAATAAATATCATAGACCCACCGATAATCATCAGTTGGGAAATAATAGAAATACCATCAATAAGCATCACACCAAAGAAACCACGTTCATTGACATTGAGTCCGAGTACCGCACCAAAGTCGATAAATAGAACCAAAATAGTCATCATGACATAGAGTGACTTATCTAGCTTGTCATTAATCAAATCAAGAATAAGAATAATCAAACCACCAGCAATAGCTATAAGCATTGGGGCAAGGGTGATAAGGTTTAGACTTTCTAAACTTACGTGAATAGGCTCTAACATTAGTTACCTCCCTTAGTAGATTTTGCAACTTTTATCATATCTTTTGCCTCAACAGTAATTGCTTTTTCATCCATAAATGTTAAAAGTGCTTTTACTGAGTTGTCGATTGGTTCAAGTACTGGTTTAGGATAAACACCCAACCAGATAACAATTGCGACTAATGGGATTAGAGACCAAGTCTCTCTGCCATTTAAATCTTTTAATTTTTTGTTCTCTTCATTATCCAGTGGTCCAAAGAAAGCAAGTTTCATCACTCTTAGCATATAGACTGCACCAAGAATAATAGAGGTACCTGCCAAGATAGTAATGACTGGTGATACATGATAGAATCCAAGGAGTACCAAGAATTCACCTACAAAACCAATAGTCAACGGTAGACCTACTGAAGCCATAAGCATGACACCAAAGATGACAGCAAATTTAGGCATCACTGCAGCTAAACCACCAAACTCTGAAAGTAGTTTTGTATGTCTTCTTTCATAAATCATACCAACAAGCATAAACAGTGCACCTGAAACGATACCGTGAGATAACATCTGAAATACTGAACCGGAAAGACCTTCTGCATTCATAGCAAATAGACCTAACATAATGATACCCATGTGTGATACTGAAGAGTATGCAATCACTTGTTTCATATCTTTTTGTGCGTATGCAATCATCGCTGTATAGATAACCATGATGATAGCAAGCACAGCGATTGGTGTAATAGCCATAACTGAAGCATCAGGGAACATTGGAAGTGAAAATCTTACAAATCCATAGGTACCCATTTTTAGAAGTACCGCAGCAAGAATAACAGAACCGATAGTTGGTGCCTGTCCGTGTGCATACGGAATCCATGTATGGAATGGGAACATTGGTACTTTGATGGCAAAACCAACAAAGAATGCTGCAAAGAGCCATAGTTGATAATCAACTGGAAGTACCAATGCATACCAATCTGTAATTGCAAATGACCATACCCCTGTAAGGTTATGGTAAATATATGCTACGAATAACATACCTACGAGCATGATAAGTGATCCTGTAAATGTATAGAGGAAAAACTTAATCGATGCATAGATTCTTAATGGACCACCCCATGCACCGATGATGTAAAGCATCGGTACAAGAGAAAGTTCCCAGAAAAGATAAAAGATAATCGCATCAAGTGCTACAAAGACACCTACCATTGTCATCTCCAAAAAGAGAAGTGTGACAATCATATTTTTAATGTTTTTTGTTTCACCCATAGATGCCATACCAATCAGTGTCATAAGTGTAGTCATTATCAAGATAAATAATGAAATACCATCTACACCCAAGTAGTATGAGATTCCCATATCAGGAATCAAAGGGATTAACTCAACAAATTGCATCCCCGCATTACCCATATCAAAACTAAACCATAACCATAAAGAGAGTAAAAACTCAATCGCTGCTACGGTAATACCATAGGCTCTTGCACTCCCTTTATCTACTACAAATCCAAGCAGTCCTGCAACTGCTGGGAAGAATACCAATATACTTAAAATATTATCCATTTTATCCCCTTAACCTATCATCGCTGAGATTGCAGCGATTACCAATAGCATAACACCACCAACAGCCATCCAATTTAGATAGTTAGAGAGGTTACCTGTTTGCATACTTCTTGTTTTATCACCTGAATTGTAGAAGAACTTCGCGATATTGTCTACCGTTGCATCTACTATTTTCAAGTCCACTTTTGTCCAGAATACTTCTGAAGCCATCATATATGGTTTAGTAATAAACTCTTCATAAAATTTCGGTACAAAATACTGATTTTTAAGAAGTTTATACAAGAAGCTACTCTCTGTTTTTTCATCAAGTTTCCATGCTTTAGCACCTGTTCTTGCATATTTGAGATACGCAATCGCAATACCTGAGAGTGCAAAGAAGATAACAATCAATCCTAAGTAACTTGCCAAATGATGCGTATGCTCAGACATTTCATAATTTGGTAAAAGATTTGTAATAAATGCTTCATACTCTTTCATAAACCATCCTGTAATGGTTGCAAGTACCGCTAGTGGTGACATTGCTACAAGTACAAATGTATACATTTCATGTGGGTGGAAACCTAGTGCTGTATGTCTGTCTTCACCATGGAAGGTCAAGAATATCTGTCTAAAGCTGTAGAATGCTGTCATACCAGCTGTAATCACCAACATAATCCATAAGAAATAGGTATGTTCATTAAATGCTGTTTCTATAATGGCATCTTTTGACCAGAATCCAGCCAATGGAGGTAGACCTGCAAGTGCCACAGAAGCCAAGGTCATGTAAATCCATGTCCCTTTCATCTTCTTTCTAAGATCACCCATTTTAAAGATGTCAAGTTCATCATGCATTGCGTGCATTACGTTACCTGCACCAAGGAAAAGGAGTGCTTTAAAGAATGCGTGTGCTGCAAGGTGGAAAAGTGCTATCCAGTATGCACCAAGTCCTGCTGCTGCAAACATATATCCTAACTGTGAAAGTGTAGAGTATGCAATGATACGTTTTAAATCACGTTCAACCAATGCCATTGACGCTGCATAGAATGCAACAAATGTACCAAGACTTGCAATAAAGAAACTCACATCTGGAACGGCCGCGAAAAGAGGATTTGCTCTAATTACCAAGAATACCCCTGCTGTTACCATCGTCGCTGCGTGAATCAATGCAGATACAGGTGTAGGACCTTCCATCGCATCTGTAAGCCATGTATGGAGTGGGAACTGTGCTGATTTACCCATTGCACCAATAAACAGTGTAATGGCTGCAATAGTAAGAATACTCTCACTCAAATATGGTAACTGTGCAAATACTTCATCGTACTGAAGAGAACCTGTATTCCAGTAAATAACAAAGATACCTACTAACATACCAAGGTCAGCAATACGGTTCATAATGAATGCTTCATTTGCTGCCCATGATGGTGATACAGAAGGGTTTTCTTCTTTTGGCACATCTGGTTTATGGTACCAAAAACCAATGAGTAGCCATGAACAAACACCCACGCCTTCCCAACCGATAAAGAGACCGGCAAAGTTATCTGACATCACAAGAATCATCATCGAAAATACAAAGGCAGAGAGGTATGAGAAGAATCTGTTGAAACTCTTATCATGGTCCATGTAGCCTATCGCATAAATGTGTACCACTGTAGAAACCAAAGTCACCACGGTCATCATTGTAACAGATACCTGATCTACTACAAAACCAAATGGTATGTTCAAGTCTCCAGCATTAATCCAGTCCATCATTGTTACATGAATGGCATTTCCTGTTATATAAACGGTATAGGCCAAAGTGATAGAAGCAATCGATGAAGTTGCCAATAACATTGAGGCAACTACACCAATCCATATTTTTCTCTCTGTCATACCAAAAAGTGCTGCAAATAGAGAACTTACAAATGGTGCAAAAAGTGCTATGTATACTAAATTTTCCATGCTTACCCTCTCATATTTGCTAGGTCATCTAAGTCAAGAGAACCATGTTTTTTAAATAATACAATCAAGATACCAAGTCCAACAGCTACTTCAGACGCTGCAATAGCGATGATAAAGAAAGCAAACATTTGACCTGTTAAATCATTGTAATAGTGTGAAATAGCTGCAAATGCAATATTGACTGCATTGAGCATCACTTCTGTTGCGAAGAAAAGCATTAAAAGGTTTCTTCTTCTAAGTACTCCTACCAATCCTATTGAAAAGATTATCGCTGATACTATCAGGTAGTGAGATAAACCTATCATTTTTCATCCTTTACTACTAAAATTTCATCATCTACTGACGTGTCTTTGGTAAGTGAGTTATCCATTTTCTTACCTGCAAGTATAATCCCTGCTATCATGGCAACCAAAAGCATTACTGCTGCAACTTCAAATGGCACAAGATATTTGGTAAAGAGTACGATACCTACATCTTGCGCATTACCAACACCATCATGCATTGGGTAAAGTGCTGTAATAGCATCTGAGTGAATTGGTGCTGCAAACATAAGTACCAATACCAATGCTGAGAGACCACCTAGTAAAAATACCAACGCTGAGTTTGTATTTTTCTCTTTAATATCTCTTGTTGCATCAAAGAACATCATCGCAAATGAGTAGAGTGCCATAATAGCACCTACATAAACGATGAGTTGAACCACACCGAGGAAGTCCGCTCCCAAGATGAAGAAGAATCCAGAAATGAGCACCATTGCCGCAGCAAGTGATGTCATGGCATAGAGTACATTTTTACTCATTACTGTTACCGTGAACAGTCCTATTGTTAAAGCCGAAAATAGGTAAAAGGCTACAATTTCATACATTCTACTTCTCCCTAGTACGCTAATGGCGTTTGTTTAATATTGTCGTCAGCATTTGGAGACACTGCACCAAATCCGTCATACTCTTGCTGTAGGTTTAACTTGTCGATAGGTGTTAACATATCTTCAAAAAGTGAGAAACCTGCACGCTGTTCTGATGCATTCTCATAACGAGGACCATGTACAATGGCAAGCTCTGGACACACTTCTGCACAGTAACCACAGAAGATACAACGTCCAAAGTTAATCGTATATTCGCTCACCTCTTTACGTTGATTTTCATCATAACGTGTCTCCATTGCAATACAGTTAGAGATACATATCTTCTCACAAAGACCACATCCAATACATCTATAGTTACCAGATTCAAGTAATCTAAGCATATCATGGATGGCTCTATATCTTGGAGAAATAGGCATCTTTTCAAATGGATACTTCACAGTGTGCATGTCATTTTGGAAAAGTGCCTGAAGCATTCTCTTCATTGTGACCCATAGCCCAACAAAAAGTTCACCTTTGACTGATCTTTTCACCACTTGTGTGAATTTTTCCATGCCTGTTTCAGGTGTGGTACCCACATCAAGTGTTTTATAAGACTGTACACCAACATTTCTATTTTTAAATTGTTCTAAACTCATACCTACTCCTTATACCATCATCACAATAGCTGTAATCACAATGTTTACAACTGCCAATGGCATTAATACTTTCCAACATAGCCACATCAACTGATCTGGTCTTACGTGTGGCCAAGATGCTCTTACCCATAACATTAAGAAGAAGAAAAATGCAATCTTAGCCATAATAAATAGCCAACCAAGTGCTCCTGCTGCATCATATCCACCGAGGAATACGATTGATGCGATAACCGATACTGTAATCATATTGGCGTACTCACCAATAAAGAACATACCCCATCTCATACCTGAATACTCAGTTGCATACCCTGATACTACCTCTGCTTCATGCTCAAGAAGGTCGAATGGTGTTCTGTTTGTCTCTGCAAATCCTGCAATAAGGAAAAGTACAAAGGCTACAGGTTGCTTCCAAATAAGCCAATCTGCTATACCGCCTGCTTGATAATTGTTAAAATCAACAAATGAGAGTGAACCGACTAACATAATAGGTGCTAAGATAGAAAGCCCAGTAACCACTTCATAAGAGAGGAACTGTACCGCTGTTCTTGCTGCTCCGATGATACCCCACTTGTTTGCTTGTGACATACCAGCCAAGAGTGGACCGTAAAGTCCTGCTGCCATCATACCAAGTACAAACAAAATACCGATGTTCAAATCAGATGCGATAGAAGGAACAAATGTACCTCCAAGCAATGGAATGAAATCTGGAACCGTAAAGTCAGGGAAAACAGGTACAGACGAAAATGCGATAAACGCTGTCGCTGCTGTAATTACTGGCGCAATTTTAAAGATAAATGCATTCGCATTTTGAGGGATAATATCCTCTTTTGTAAAGAGTTTAATACCATCTGCTGCAATCTGTAGTAAACCGTATGGTCCTACGTGCATTGGTCCAAGACGTCTTTGCATAAATGCTAGTACTTTTCTTTCAATATAGGTACCAAAACCTGCAATGGCAGAAATCACAGCCAAAATAATGATGGCTTTGATAATGACACCGACAGGTGTTACCTGTGGTAAATTTTCTACGAGTGTTGTTGTCATATTACACCTTTCTCAATGTTACTGTTTTGTAGCGTGACGCACCAAATAGGTCATAAACACCTTCGGCCGCTTTAAAATCTGGCACTTTCACGATGTCACCTGTGATTTTCTCATCGGCTACGACATCTAACGTAATGCTTCCATTGTCAAAGACAACTTCAACCTTATCACCTAAACTCTCTACTTTGGCTGTACTTGCATAAAGTGAGAATGTTTCAAAAATCTCATGAGACTTATCTGTAAAGTCGTTGAACTGACGTGCCGGATTACATCTGTATGCAATTTCTCCGTCAAGTACCGCATCTTCATCACATTTTTCTACTTCTGGAAGTTCTGTTTCTACATTGCTTGTTTCAAGTCTGTATCCACGGTTGTCTGTACCATCATTTTCAAAGCTATTTGGTAAATCATCAAATGCAATCGCCTTAAATCCTCTATCTGTTGGAAGTTGCTCTGTCCAATCAATAGTAAGTTCAGGTGCACCTACGAGTACTTTCATAAGGTCATTGAGTTCATAACCATTATATTCAACCGCTGCATTGGTAGGAAGTACACGTTTGTTCATACTTGTCAGTGTACCTTCCTGCTGGTTCATTGCAGGCATATCCAAATCACCTGTACCAAGCGCAGAGAGTTTAAAGTCACCATTTTCGTTATATCCAACAGTGTAACCACTTTGTGCATCATCAAGTTCACAAATAAGTGCTACACCCAATGCATTTGATTTAGGAGTTGTCATCACTACATCAATGTCACATGTCGCTTCAACAAGTGCTACAAGTTTTGCTATATTTTCTGCTTTGTCGTGGTAGTAAAGGTCTTCACCCAACATCATAGAGAATGATTCTTTTTTCTTCATCATTTTCTCAAAAGTCGCATCAAATTTAGAAGCATCACCACCAAGTAGGTCTACAAGACCGTTGGTTACAACCGTAATCTCTTTGTCAACCATCTCAGTCACTTTTTTAGATACTTCTTCCTCTTCGCCAGTCTCTTCGTTAAGCACCATCTCTTTAACGGTTTTGACTTCTTTTTCTTTAATCGTCTTAGTTTCAGACTTTTTAAAGCTGTCGATATAAGATTTTACATCTTCAGGAAGTTTTTCTTTGTCTGCAAAGAGGTCAAGTACCAAGTAGAGTGCTGCTTCTTCAAGTCCTACTTTGTGGTTAAAGACTTCAACAGTTTTACCAAATGTAGGAATAAGCGTATCTCCAACTGGATGGAAATACATACCTGCACCTTTATTGAGCTTTTGCACATTATTAAAGGCATATTTCATTGCAGGAGCATCATTTCTGAGTGCCGCACCAATAGAGATAACAAAATCAGAATTTTTCATAATAGTGTCTGTATCTGTTGTCCATAGACTGTTTCCAGATGCTGCTTCATAGTGATTAAGGAAAGTTTGGAAGGCTTTGACTTCAGGGTTGTAAAGTTTTACGCCCATTTTCTCTTTGAGTGTTTGAAGCATCAATGCTTCTTCGTTCGTAATCATAGAATTAAAACGAATAGTCTCTGCTTTTTTCAATGCTGCCACTGCACTATCAAATGCTGCTTCGTCTTTTGTTGCTGTTGTATTTTGGAAATCATAGGCAAAACGTGCAGAACCATCAAGTGATACATAGTTCCATTCATTGGTCACTCGGTAAATCTTCTCTGTTCTGTCTTCAATAGAGGTTGGTTTCACTTCATAGTAAATCTGTGCACCGTCAGATGAGTGTGCTGCAACTGCTGGTACTCTTTTTAAGTCCCATGCATTTGACGTATAGACGAAGTCACGTGAAACAAGAGCCCCAACAGGACATACAGCTGCACATTCACCACAGTCAGAACAGTTTGTCTCACCTGTACCGTTGCTAGGTGCAATGACAGACTTTTGAAGTTTGTTCCACATAGAGTAAGCATCTTTAGGCATAGAGTCTTTATAGCTCTTGTCAAGCTCTGCACCACCACGCTTTACAGTTGTAATCGCAGAATCACCTATCATGTCTTTACAAACAGTCGTACATCTTTCACACACAATACATAGACCCGGATCGTAATGTAGTACCGATGACCAGTTTGTTGTTTCACGTTTTGTATCTGGAATCATATAGCTCTGAGAATCAACATTCAACTCTAACGTATAATTTTGAAGTTCACACTCTCCTGACTTGTCACATACACCACACTGTAGTGGGTGGTTAACGTCATATACTTCCATAATCGCACGACGCTCTTCAAGAATATTTGGCGTATCAACTGTGATTTCCATACCCTCTTTGACTTTAGCGTTACATGCATACACTTGTTTTCCATCTGCTTCTACGAGACAAATACGACATGCCAAGGTTGGCGAACATCTTGTCAGGTAACATATAGCTGGGATGAAAACATCGTTGGCACGAGCAGCATTAAGGATATATTCACCCTCTTTTGCTTTAAACTCAGTGCCGTCAATAGTGATAGAAATCATATTATCTACCGTTTGTACTTCACTCATACTAGCTCCCTCTCTTTTTTTCTTGCATAATTTCTACTTTACTAAATCTGTAAGAGGATACCAAAGGGGTACTTAATCCCATATCATAGGTGGGGTTAAGTGCAATGGTTCCTTTCATAGATGTATCAATCTTAAACACACGTTTAAACGTCACGCCGTCAACCATGAACGACACGCTATCTCCGTCACTCAGTTTGGTTGCTGTTGCAAACTGAGAAGAGCCAAGTAAAAATGCCTCTTCTTTCAAGGGTTCACATATGTTTGTAAAAGCTGAAAATTGCTCTTTTGGATTGCAGATATAGACTACTGCTCCATCAAAACCATCTAACTCAGCCACCTCTTCAAGTGTCACCTCTACAGATATTTCACGCTCACCTAAAAGATACCCTCTATGCTCAGTACCTACTGTATCAAAATAATCTGGAAGCGCATCAAACTCTACACTTTCAAATCCCTTATCTTCAGGAAGTAATTTAGTATACTCAATGGTATACTCTGCATCTAAGCCCAAAGCATTGGCAATATCATTCAGTACATAGCCACCATAAGGTTGTGCTACATTCATCGGTACTACACGTTTATCATTGCTTGTGAGTGTACCCTCTTGCTGATTGAGTGCTGGCATATCAAGATCACCATTGCCTAGTGCAGACAATGTAAAGTCCGCTTCAACGTTATATCCAACACTGTTTCCTGTTGCTTCATCATCAAGGTCACAAATGAGTGAGACACCCATAGCATTCCCTGCTGGAGGCACACAGACAACATTAAAGTTTGTATATTTCTCTACCAGTGCAAGAATTTTAGCTATCTGCTCTGCTCTTGGGTGTGCATATAAATCAGACCCAACAACCAAAGAGAAGCCATTCTTTTTAAGCAGTGATTTTCTAAGAAGTTCTAACTCCTCTTCTCCCACATTTGACTCAGCAGAAAGATTACCTATATCTAGGTCATCCAAGAATGCTTTGACATTTTCTGGTACATCTACATCACGAAGTAGTGTTTCTACAAGTAATGCTGCCACACCCTCTTCACTTCCTGGCTCATATTTCATAAACTGAGTGACAATGTTTTTCATCTCTACATCTTCAAGCGGATGCATATAGGCTACTCTTGCTCTATGCCACTTTGATGCCATATTGATATGATATTTCACTGTTGGCGCGTCATCATAGATTTTTGTTCCAAGAACAATAGTCGCTGTAGATTCCGAAATACCTTTAAGTGTCCCAGAATAAAGCTGTTTCCCTGTTACAGAAGCATAGGCACGCATAAACTTCTGATAACCTCTTGCTTCACCAGAGATAAGCTTCGCACCTGTACGCTCTTTTATCTTCTGTAAGATATAGGCTTCTTCATTAGTAATTTGTGGGGCAAAGAGAATACTTTCAGCATTTTTCACAGCTTCCACTGCTTTGGCAAATGCTTTTGCATCTTTGACTACGTTTTTGTTTGCATAGTCAAAGCCGTATCTACCTGCACCACAAAGAGAGGTAAATTCGAAATTGTTTGTCATACGGTAAATCGTGTTATGTTTTACTTCATAGGTCATCTGACATCCACCACCACAGTGAGGACAGGCAGATGGAATCTTTTCAAGCTCCCAAGCATTGGTTGTATACTTAAAGTTCGTATCTACCAAAGCACCTACAGGACAGACGGCTGCTGCTTCACCAAGACTTGCATAGTTTTTGTCTATTTTAGTATTGACAATAGAGGATGAATATCCACCAAAATGGAGTTTAAGTGCTTCATCACCAGTAATTTCTGTAGAAACTCTGACACACTTCTCACACATGATACAAAGTGCAGGGTCATAACTTACATGTCCCCAGTTCTCTACAGGTCTGTGTTGGTCACGTGCTGTAAAAGGTTGCTCTTCAAGATTAAACTCCATCGTTTTGTTTTGAAGATCACATTCCCCAGACTTGTCACATACACCACACTCTAACGGGTGGTTTACATTATAAAGTTTCATGATGTTTTGGCGTTCTGTATAAATCTCACTGTTGTTTGTCGTAATGACCGCACCATCTGTTGCTTTTTCTTGACAAGACAAGATAGCTCCATCTACACCCTCAACATTGACAATACACATACGACATGAAGCAATAGGCTTCACTTTGGTTAGGTAACACATCGTTGGGATATAAATATCGTTTTCACGCGCCACATCAATAATGGTTTTTCCAAAAGTACTTTTACATACTTTTCCATCTATCGTCAGTGTAATCTCTTTTCCGGTATTAATTGAATTATGTATACTCATATTATACCGCCACCATAGAGATATAGTAACAACGCATACAACGTTCAGCCTCAGAGATTGCCTCTTCACCTGTGAAACCTAAATTCACTTCTTTGTTGTTAGTTTTACGTTCTTCTGTCTCTAGTTTTTGACTCACTGCTCTTGGAATACCTGGCATCCAGTCTGTGATTTTTTCATTTTTGTCATAGACTCTTAGTTTTGCTAAGTGGTCTTCCATAATTTCATCATCAGTGAGTGTACATTTACCATCATAAATATATCTGCTTATTACAGAAGCTGCACGTCTGGCTTGCCCTACAGCATTTACAATAGTCATAGGCCCATACTCACAGTCACCTGCAGCAAAAAGTCCATCTACAGATGTCATATAGTCTTTACCATTGGTTAAAATAGAGTTCCATGATGTCATCTCTATATTCCACTCTTCTGGTAAAATTTGTGTATCCAGTGCCTGTGATACTGCTGGAATTAAGTAATCGATATCAACTTCAAAATCAGCACCTTCTATCTTCACAAGTTGTGCTCTACCAGCATTTGGATCAGGTACAAGTTCAAAGCGATTGACTTTAAGTCCAGTAAGCTTCTCACCATCATCATATATCTCTTCAATAGCTGAGTGGAAAATAAACTCAACACCCTCTTCAACAGCTTCATGGTACTCTTCATAGGTTGTGTTACGAATAATCGTTTTTTCATCACGACGGTAAAGCATAATCACTTTCTTCGCACCTTCACGAATAGAACATCTTACAACATCCATAGAGGTAAATCCACCACCAACACAGACAACTACTTTGTCTTTAAGGTCTTCTTCTGCTGGAGAACCTATGCCATATTTATGCCACAAGTTCACTTTGTCTAGCATGCTTATCGCACCCCAGTATCCTTGCATATCAGGGTTTTCATTTGCTGCACGTACTTTCTTGGAAAGTCTCGCACCAAATCCTAACATCGTTGCATCATACTCAGCATGTATCTCTTTGAGACGTTCAGCATCAACTCTATGATTGTTAGTAATGCTTACTGTTGGCATCTCTAACACAAAGTCAATATCTTTATTGTACTTATCAACAGGCATTCTGTACTCTGGTACACCTACTGCTACTTCACCACCATTGACTGGAAGCTCTTCAAATATATCTACTTGAATACCCTCTAAAGCTAAGTAATATGCAGCCGTAAGTCCTGCAGGGCCTGCACCAATGATAGCAACTTTTTTACCATCATTTCTAGGTGGTTTAGGCTCATGCGGATGCAACCAAGGCACTTCATGGTCTGTCTCATAGTCTGCACCGATACGCTTAAGCTCCATAATAGAGATAGGCTCATCAAGGTTTGCACGACGACAAGCATCTTCACATGGATGCGGACAGACACGTCCACAAGTATGTGCAAGAGGCATCGTTTGTCTCGTTGCTGCCAAAGATTCGGTAAAGACCATATCTCTTACACCTTCTATGTACGCAGGAATGTCAACATGTGCAGGACACATATCAGTACATGGTGCTGTTACTTTAGCGATGTACGAAGTATCACCATTATAATGTTTAGAAGGAATCTGAGCATCTATACAGGTATCAAACTGATCTTTGTAGTGCTCTATCAGATCTAAAATAGGTTTAGGAACTGTTTTTCCAATCTCACACTTAGAGGTTACCATCATAGTCTGGCTTATCTCTTTTAGGTGTGTGATATCATCATGAGATCCTTCACCACGCGCTATTTTATCAAGCAGGTCATAGAGGATTCTACCACCCCATCTACCAGGTGCACAACGCCCACATGCTTCTGAGTACTCTTGGTACTGAGCAGCATATTGGTTGGCTAATTCAACTGCATCTATATCTTCATCGAAAATGGCTACACCATCCCAACCTATAAATGCTTTTGAACCTGTATCACCATGATATGTTTCGGGTAGTTTGAAACCCGTTGCAACCCACTCGTCATATGGTTTATCACGGTTGTCGATAAACTCATCTCTCCAAGTGGAAAATACTACGCCTGACACTACTCAGCCTTCTCTGCTTCAGCAGCTTTCGCAGCTTCTTTCTCAGCAAGTTTCTTTGCTTTTTCTGCTTCTTTTTCAGCAGCAATTTTCGCAGCTTCTGCTGCTTTCTCTTCTGCCTCTTTTTTAGCGATAGCAAATGCCTCAGCACGTTCTTTACGTGTCTCTTCACTTACTTTTTTCACTACAACAGTCCAGTCAACTTCATTGAACTTCAATGAATTCATCAAGTCATGCCCTGTCTCTTTGATCACATCTGCAGATTTTTGAATAGAAGAAAAGTCTCCTACTTCAAACATAAAGATACCTACTTCATTTATCTTAAGTCCTTGATCGATAAGCTCAACCATTCTGTCATAAAAATCGTCTTTTAAGTGTCTTAAATCGTAACGTTTCATTATCTATCCACCTCTCCAAATACGATGTTAGTTGTACCGATAATCGTAACAACATCTGCAATATATGTACCTACAAGTAACTCTTGTAGTAAACCTGTATGGAAGAAACTTGGTGCTCTACACTTCAATCTGTAAGCATATGGCTCACCTTCAGACTTAATGTAGAAACCTAGTTCACCTTTTGGTGACTCTGTTGGTACATAGACTTCACCTTTTGGTGGTCTCATACCTTGAGTCACGAGCACAAAGTGTTGCATAAGTGCATAGTTTTGTGTCATGATCTCTTCTTTAGGTGCTGAGATATACTGAGGTGCATGCGCCATAAGTTGTGGCCCAGTCTCTTTATACATAGGAATAAGTTGTCTTAAAATACGTGTAGACTGTCTCATCTCTTCCATATAGAGTCTGTAACGCCCATAAGAGTCACATCTGTCTGATGTTGGAATATCAAAGTCAAGTTCTGGGTAAAGCTCATAAGGCTCTTCTTTTCTAATGTCCCATTTGACACCAGATCCTCTAAGCATAGGTCCTGTACAACCCCAAGAAAGTGCATCTTCAGCAGAGATAACCCCTACATCTTCCAAACGCATTTTCCAGATACGGTTTTCTGTCAAAAGTGCTTCGTAGGTATGTTCTACTTCAAAGTCTACTTTATCACAGAAAGCTGCAAGGTTTTCTAACCAACCAGCAGGTAAATCAAGTGGTACACCACCGATACGTACCGCTGAGTGTGTAAGTCTCGCCCCACAGTAATCTTCCATCAAGTCCATTGCAAATTCACGTTCACGGAAGGCGTAAAGGAATACTGACATCGCACCGACATCCAGTGCATGTGTCGCCACAAAGAAAAGGTGAGAAATCACACGGTTAAGCTCAAGAAGTGCTGTTCTAATCACTTGTGCTCTACGTGGTGCTTCTACACCGATAAGTTTTTCAACTGCCAATGCATACGCATAGTTGTTAGAAGTTGACGCAATATAGTCAAGTCTATCAGTTGTTGGCAAAAACTCATTGTATGTCATATTTTCAGCCATTTTCTCAATACCACGGTGTAGGTAACCGATATCTGGGTAGGCTTTGACTACCTGCTCACCTTCAAGTTCAAGAACAAGTCTTAACTGACCGTGCGCAGAAGGGTGCTGAGGACCGAAGTTGATAACCATTGTATTGTCATCACGCTCAAAATTGAGGTTTTCAAAAAATGGCGTTAATTTATTGGATACTTGCATGCTCTCCCCTATCTTCTTTCATCTAACTGTTTAGATGATTTTTTATTATAGTCTACTAAGAATGTATCACTATATTCTATCTCTTGTTCTTCTTCACCGTTGTACTCTGCACCAAATGGTACTTCATAACCTACACGAGAGAAACGTTTTGTATCTTCAATATCTATTTTCGCAGGGTCTCTGTTTTCAGGCCCGATGATATCTCTGTACTCTTTACCGAAGATTTTGTCCACTTCATACCATGAAGCAAATTCATCACCATGTAAAGGGTATGTTTTAAGCAATGGATGACCTTCCCAGTCATCAGGCATAATGATACGCTTGAGGAATGGGTGATTGTTCACTTTAATACCGAACATATCGAACATTTCACGCTCTGCAAAGTTAGCAGATTTGTAAAGAGGTTCGATACTCTCAATCACGGCGCCATTTGCCAAACGACAAACCACTCTTACTCTTTTTGCTTCATTTACATTAAGAAGTTGCCAGAAAAGTTCAAATTCATTGTCTTTTGCCAGATAATCCACTGCTGATTGCTCAGAACATTGTGTATAGCCACACTCTTCTTTTAGTGTTTTCATCACTTTGAAGTTATCTTCAGGGTTGATGTGAAGCACAAGTTGACCTATCTCAACATAAGACTCTTTCGCATCTGCACCTACGGCTTTGACTACTGCTGCAAAATGCGCATCTTCTACTGCTTCTCTTGGTACACGTGGTGCTACCCAAAATCTATCTGTATAGTAAGATTTTCCTTGAACGTTGTCTTTTGGTACATATTTTCTCATTAGATTAACCTCGCTCTTTTTTTACCAGTTTGAGTTGTTAAATCCTGTTTGGTATTTTTCTTCATATCGGCAGACTCTTTACGAATCTTCTTCTGAAGCATCATCAGTGCATACTGAAGTGTTTCAGGTCTAGGTGCACATCCCGGTAAGTAGATATCTACAGGGATAATTCTATCTACTCCTTGCACAGTTGCATAGGTATTAAACATACCACCAGTGTTTGCACATGATCCCATAGAGATAACCCATTTAGGCTCAGTCATTTGGTCATAAAGACGTCTTGCAAACTCAGAGTGCTTTTTAGAAAGTGTTCCTGCGAGTATCATTACATCTGCTTGTCTTGGAGAAGCTCTAAAGATTGTCCCCATTCTATCGAAGTCATAACGTGATGCTCCAGATGCCATCATCTCAATCGCACAACATGCGAGTCCATAGGTAAGCGGCCAAAGTGAATTTGAACGCCCCCAGTTTACGAGTTTGTCTACCGAAGTCAATGCTATCGGTAATCCAGCTGAGCTGGCGTAGTTTACTTGATGCTGTGCCATTCAAGTGCTCCTTTCTTCCATGCATATACGAAACCAATCGTAAGTAATAATATAAATAGTAACATCTCTGCAAAACCAAACCATCCAAGTAGTTTAAAGTCAATCGCCCACGGGAACATAAAGATAATCTCTACATCAAACAAAATAAACAGAAGTGCTATCAAGTAGAACTGTGCTGAAATAGTGTTAGGTTGTTTTGTTACCTCTGGTCCACATTCGTAGATACTAAGTTTAAGCTTTTCAGTGTCAAGCCGTGCCATTTTTCTAGAAACAAAACGAGCAGCCCATAGTGTTGCGGGGAACGCTACAGCCGTTAACGCGAATAAAACAAATACACCAAAATATGGATGTTCTGTAATTACATGAGTCATATTAATCCCTTAATTTTTTTCATCAATCCCCTATCTACCATCTAATGATGTGTAGAGAATTCTCAGAATATTAGTTTCATACTAGCTGAAAGATGGTTAAAAGATTTTTGACTTGCGAGGCTTTTAATGATTAGTTTTAGCGATGTAACCAAGTGAAACAAAGGAAAAGGGGTTACAATGTCAAAAAATTATAAGGTCTGCTACTATGAAAAAAGTTACAAATATACTTTATTGGGTTGCTATGGTTGGGCTGGTTTTTTGGTTTGCCTATACAAAAGGCTGGATTTTAGCCAACTTTGAGTCTATCGATGCCAAAACAGCCCTTACTTTACTGGAAAATGACAACAATGTCTCTCTGCTCGATGTACGTACCATCCCAGAGTACAAAGAGGGACATTTACGTGATGCCACACTTATCCCCGTAGATGCACTACCAAAAAATCTTGGTATGCTAAAAAAGGTAAAAAATAAAAAGATTATCGTCTACTGTAGAAGTGGAAGCCGCTCTGTCGTTGCTTCACGTATCTTAGAAAAAAAATGGCTTTATCCCACTCAATGTAAAAGGTGGGATTATACAGCTCATAGGCGCTAAAGCGGAGATAGTGAAGTAGTTACTTTGTAAGTGCTTCGAGTCGTTCTTTCAATTCACCTTTCTCAAAGGGATTTTCCATAGTTATCGTTCCATCGGGAAGTTGAAAGTAAAGTACTCCATTTTTTGTGTACGAATTTGGTATGCCATTTTCAAGGTTTTTTCTTTGCGCTTAGCGTACTGCATCATTTGCTATTTGCTGTATCATATCATCAGTAATTTCTATTTTTTTGTCATGCCATATCCTTTATAAACTCTTGCCACTTTTTGTTATCATAAATCATTTCATCTGTGGCTATCTTTTCACTAATTTCATCAGAATTGTAATACATAGCCCATTTATCTACCAAGTCTTTATAGACATACATAAATAGTTCTTTACTTCTATAAAATCGTCTTATTATATCATCTGTCAAATTGACATATTTTCTAAACAAATTTGACTTACTATGTCGGCTTGTTTCTGTTAAATATTCTCAAAATTTCTATTTCATTTTTAAGTGGTTTTACTCTATATATAATAGTGTATTTTTTATATGTCATATCTCTTATATTTTCATCATCAAAATAAATAGATTTTCGATATTTTAAGGGCTGTTCAGGAAGTAGGTTTATAGATTCTTTTAGTTCATCTTTAAACTTCATACTTGCACTAGGTTTGTCTAGCGCAATGTGTTCGATAATTTGTTTTAATTGTCTTGAAAAAGTAGGCTTATATATAATTGTCATTTTTGTAATGATTGAGTAAAAGTATCTATGTCATCCCAAAAATCTTTATTACTTATCATTTCGGTTGTTCCATCTTCAACCTCTTTTAAGTCTTGTTGTAATTGCTTTTGTCTTTCATAAAAGTATGGGTCTGCTACTAAGTTTTTATCTTTTTGTAATTGAACTTTGTCTTTATAGTGTTCAATGATAGTTAAAAAATCTTGTACAAAATTATCTTGAACATTTAAAGTTAATGTTTGCATCATAAAATCCTTTTTGTGTTATATGTCATTGTACCAAAAATATGCCTAAAATTTAAAAGTCTGTATTAGTCCATAACATATGGCACTCATGATGATTTTGAATAAG
>VCAW01000110.1 GCA_013607775.1 Campylobacterota bacterium
TTGTCAGTCCTTGATAGTATTTTATCAGACTGACACGGAATTTCTAACACTCCCTCCATAGATCATCCTACAACTTTTCTAGAGAATAGATCAATCACTACTGCCAGATACAACCATCCTTGTTGTGTGCGTATGTAGGTAATGTCTCCAACATATACTTCATCGGGCACATTGGTTCTAAAATCTCTTTGTAGCCTATTTGGGGAGATACTATAGTTATAGTTTGAATCTGTGGTTGTTACTTTAAATTTACGCTTCATCTTTATAGATATACCCATTTCTTTCATACTCTTAGCTATCTTTCTCGTAGAGACTATCACTCCATACTCTTGAACTAAAACTTTTTTGATGCGTCTTGTACTGTAGACTTCACGGTACTGAGAGAAGATATCTTTGATAAGTTGGTTTAGCCGTTCATATACCTTGTTGACGATGCTGCCACTGTCTACCCAGAAATAATATGTACAACGGTTTACTTTTAAAACCCTACACATCACTGTGATATTGAAACTCTTTTGGTATTCATATATCCACGCATACTTCACAGAGTTTCTTTGGCAAAGTATGCGGTTTCCTTTTTTAATATGTTACGCTCTTGATTTAAAAGTCTCACTTCTTTGCGCAAGCGTCTGTTCTCTTCATCTAGGGATTCTTTAGTCGTAGATTTACTGTTAGATCTGTTGTAGGTTTGTAGATTATTATTACACTTATAGTTATACTTATAGACCCAATTATAAAGTGTCTTGGCATTCATGCCTAAGTCTTGGGCTATGATTTTTATCTCTTCGTTGCTATTTAGAACCAACTATATAACTGACTCTTTGAACTCTTTTGTATGTTTCATTTGTTCCTCACTTATTCTTTATTTTAACTGGGAATCTTTAACGTCCTCTGTCTGAATAAGTGTTAGCACATCACACATAGCTGCAGAACCAACACCTACGCCAATAACCACACCACCACCTGATGACAATGGTACACTTCCTCCCTTTCCTTCATGTGATTCAAGTTCAGCACAGGGTATAGTATCATCCATTTTCGTCTTATTGCTATACCTTTTTACAGGGTTATATATGATTGGGGAAGAAGAGACTTTAGGGCACCTCTAACAATAGATAATACCCACAATGGGTTTTACAAATGTGAGATTGTGCAAGAGATTTATGAGTCCTAGCCTTAGCTAAGACGATGTAAATATCTTGTGCAAGATTTCGTTTGCAAAGCCCACCCAAATGGCATCACTAGCTTTCGCCTATGCATTGTTACTCTTTTCACCTTAGCTACGGCTAGAGTTTCAAAAGAGTGCCTAGCCTAGACAAAAGCTAGAGATGTTGTGGGTATCATCTATTATTAGATGTGCCCTTTACAAAAATGCAAGCAATGAAGCTGTCACAGCAACATTAAGTGACTCAACACCTCTTTGCATCGGTATGGCGATGCTTGCGTTACAGACAGACTCAACGGCTTTGCTTACTCCCTCACTCTCATTACCTAGCACGAAGATAGTCTTATCTTTATATACTTGTTCTTTATAACTTTCTTTCGCATGTGAAGAGAGTGTAAATACATCTGCACCCTCATTTTTAAATGATTGAAGTGTCTCTTTTAAATTAGAGGTTTTAATGATAGGCATTTTAAAAAGCGTACCTACTGAGGCTTTGATAACCAATGGGCTTATCTGTGCAGCACCTTTGGTAGGCATAAGTATAGCATCTACGTTTCCTGCAGCACAGGAGCGTATGATCATCCCTAGATTTTGAGGGTTTGTTATCCCATCTAACGCGATGATGCGGTAACTTTTATGTTGATCTTTAAAACTCTCTTCATCTCCAAAGTGCTCTAACACAATGTCTAGAGCCACACCTTGGTCTTGTTTGGCATTTTTTGAGATGCGTGAAAGAAACTGTTTGTCATGGTACTTCACTTCTATCTCTCTACGTGCAGTTATGTCCTTCATATCTTCTAGTACTTGTGTGTCTTTGTTAGACTTAGAGAGGTGAAGTTTATGTATGGTGACTGCCTCATCTTCTAGTGCTTCCATGACGGCATTGCGTCCGTAGATAGTGAGTACTTTGTCGAAAAATGCTTTTTTTGCCAAATATTCTGGAGAGTCTTGCATGTGGAAGCCTTATTGTTTTTCGTATTTTATCATATAATACCCTATGCTAAAACTTTTCTATAGACTTATTTTATTTTTTATCCTCATACTCTCTGCTACACTCCTGTACCAAAAAAACACCTACACCTACCACACACTCACACGCACTAACCCCATACCACATACACAAACACTCATCAATGAAGAAAAATATATGGATGCCTATACCTATTTGAACTACTTTATGCAGTTTGACTACATGAAACACAATCCAAAGTCAAAGGCCTTACTCAACAGCATACAAACCAAACGCCAAAGCCTCAGTTATCAGTCTGAAAAGATAGCCCAAGGCATTAGTACAGGCACATCCGATGAACTCTCAGGACAGATGGCAGCCATAGGGTCTGATTTTTTGGTCATCGGAGACATACGTGACTTGGCACTAGAAGGAACGCACTACTTTAAACACGAAGAGGTCGATCCAGTGTTAGTTTCACTCTCTACCATAGGACTCGTAGCCAGTGCTTCGACACTCTTTACTTTAGGTTCTAGTGCAGTCGCAAAAAGTGGCATCTCTGTTTTAAAACTTGCGCATAAAAGCAAACGCATACCGATGTGGCTAAGTAAATACCTTGTGCGAGAATCTAAAGTTATTCGCCAGACTAAAGACATTTCAAGTATCAAACCACTCTTTAAGACGCTTGATACGATGCACAAAGAAGTAGGACTGCAAGAGACTCTTAAACTCCTTTCTCGTACACAGAACTTCAAAGATTTGAAAAGTCTAAGTAAACTAACCAAACGCTATGGGAAAGAGACAGATACCCTTTTAAAACTCTCAGATAAAAAGCTTTTAACCCACGCAAACAGACTAAACAAAATAGATAAAAAAACAATGATGCTTGCTTCCACTTATGGGAGTAATGGATTTGTACATCTCATCAAAGGTGGAGAGAAAAACTTCATTAAAACGACAAAACGTATGAAAGCCTATGCTAAAGTAGGATACAAAGGAGAGGTTTGGAAAGTGTTTCTCTGGCTTATGAAACACTTAAGCGATACGACACTCATGTTACTCATGGGTGTCTCGGTACTATTGTTGATTCCATGGAAAAGATTAAAATCTTATACTTAGGGGAACTTTCCATCAGCTTTTAATATGATAAAATCTCTAGAATATAATTTTTTATGTACGTTCACAAGTGTATGATGTAAAACTTTAACTTTAAATCCACCATCAGACTCTAAACCCGCATGTAATTTCCACCATGGATCATCATGAATATCTGCATCTAACTCTGCATAAACATCTAAATTTGCATATGGGCCAGTAACATCATATAATTTTAGTTTCACCTCAGGACCTACATAAGCTCTAGCCATATCTGATACATCAATAGAGAGTGGTTTCTCACCAAAGCTATGATTTATTTCACTAACAGGTTTCCATCCTCTATGTTTACCATGATACTTAATACCAAGTACTCCATCTGCTTTAGCCCACACCCCTGTTTCCATACTTCCATCAACATCTATATCTATTCCAGCAATGATATATAATTCAGGTACTATGACCACCGGTATACCTGCTACTGGAATCGTAATCGGTTCAAAATTTGCTGAATACAGTACTTTACTTTCCTTCTTTTCATATTCTTTATCTGCTGAGCCACTTGCAAATTCAATCTTGGCAAACAGCTAATATCTCCTCATAACAAT
>VCAW01000111.1 GCA_013607775.1 Campylobacterota bacterium
ATTTAATTTAGCTTAAATTGTGGGTTGTTTTTGGTAGTCTGCAAGTGGCTCTAGAGAGATTATTGTAAGCCCTTGGAGAATCATCTATAAAGTAGGAAGCGATACCGTCTACATCATGTCCATTATTGATTCAAAACAGAATTTGGATGATTTGTTATTAAAAAAGATACTTTCGCAATGAAGCAAGTAGCCTATTATTTCAGAATACACATCAATATATCTTGATATATAAAATATTTTATGCTATGATTCACCTACAAATCAACAAAGGTAAACAAAATGTCTAAAAAAGTTCTCATACTTTGTACTGGCAATAGCTGTAGAAGCATCATCGCAGAAGAACTCATCAACGCCAAACTTGATGGTATAGAAGCCGACAGTTCTGGAGTAAAGGCATCTGGTAGAGTCAATCCAAATGCCGAAAAACTTCTCAAAGAAAAAGGCATTTGGAAAGACGAGTACCACTCTAAAGTCTTAGATGAGGTGATAGACAAGAACTATGACCTCATAGTTACCGTCTGTGACCATGCCAATGAGACCTGTCCTATGTTCCCTAAACCTGCACCTAAGATACATGTAGGCTTTGAAGATCCAGATGGTAAAGGGTATGAAGCATTTGAAGAGACATATAGAGAGATAGAAGAGGTATTATTACCTAAAATCAAAGAAGCATTAAAGCAAGGAAAATAAAATGAACAAAAATGTATTTAAAAACAGGCGAAGGTGTTAAAATAGCTTTTACTGGTGAAGTAGAAAAACAAAACATCGTTAAAATGGTAGAAAACTGTGCTACAGGTCAGTGTGAAGGTATGTCAGATGAGACAAAAGCCAAAATAACCAATATGGAAGTATCTGGAAAAGACGGTGAAGTAAACCTTAATCTCTCTGGTGATGTCAGCAAAGAAGAGATAGAAGCGGCCTTGGCAAAATCTAAAGTCATCAATCCAGACACATGCTGTTAGCCTCTACACTTTTTCTCATTACCCTCCTCTTTGTCATTTGGCAACCCAAAGGACTTCAGATAGGTACCACGGCTGTCATCGGCGCTATTTTGGCACTTATCATAGGTGTGGTAGGTTTCCAAGATGTCATTACTGTGATAGACATCGTTTGGGATGCAACACTGGCGTTTATCGGGATTATCATTCTCTCTATGGTACTCGATGAGATAGGCTTTTTCGAGTGGGCAGCCATAAAGATGGCGAAACTCTCTGGTGGTTCAGGTAACAAGATGTTTGTCTACATCTTACTGCTTGGCGCGCTTGTGGCTGCGTTCTTTGCCAACGATGGTGCCGCACTCATCCTCACCCCTATTCTCTTAGCCAAAATGAAATACCTCAAGATGAAGCCTTTTGCTATTTTTGCCTTTCTCATGGCAGGAGGATTCATAGGTGATGCAGCATCAAATCCATTGGTTATCTCTAACCTTACCAACATCGTTACCGCAGGCTACTTTGACATTGGTTTTGTAGAGTATATGAAACATATGTTTCTACCAAACCTGTTAAGTATCGTCGCTTCTATTGCCATCTTATGGATATACTTTAGAAAAGACATCCCTCTTACTGTCGATATCACGGAACTTCCCGAAGCGTCATCGGTCATCAAAAACCATACTATGTTCAAGCTATCATGGTGGTTCTTGGGCTTTTTAATGATCGGATATTTTGTAGGTGACCACTATCATCTGCCTATCTCGGTATTTGCATTGGGTGGAGCGCTGATATTCTTAGCTATTGCCAACCATTTTAAAGCCACTAAACCTCTCATGACCATCAAAGCTGCCCCTTGGCAGGTAGTATGGTTCTCCATAGGATTATATGTGGTAGTCTATGGACTTAAAAATGCAGGACTTACCGATGTCATAGCCTCATGGATAGCAGCACTACAAACACAAAGTCATGCAGTTGCTGTCATAGGTACAGGCTTCCTCTCAGGATTCATCTCTTCTGTGATGAATAATATGCCTACCATCATGATAATGGACATCGCTATAGACAAAGTCGGATACACAGGAAACGAAGCCCTTGTCTATGCAAACATACTCGGCTCAAACCTAGGACCTAAAATGACGCCTATCGGCTCACTAGCTACTTTGCTTTGGCTACATGTACTTGCAAAAAAAGGGGTAAAGATAGGCTGGGGAGAGTATATGAAAGTGGGACTTGTCATTACCCCACCTGTACTCTTTATAGCATTGTTAGGATTACTCTAACTATTACTTTTTCTCTTTCAGAAGCTTTAGGGCTTCTGCTTCTTTTATTTCCTCTTCACTTAGCTTCTCTTCCAAGGCATCCAGTTTTTCTGATGCAGAGTCTACATCATTGGTTACAGCCAGACTGTACCATGCATAAGCTCTTATCAAATCTTTCTTTACCCCATTTCCTTGACTATAAAGGTCACCTAAAATCACTTGTGAGTATGCTTCGTTTTTTTCACCGGCAAGCAGAGACCATTCAAATGCTTTTTTATAGTCTTTCTTCACACCTTGCCCGGCATTATACATATACCCTACCATACTCTGAGCATAGGCAAACCCTTGGTCTGCAGCTTTACTGAACCAATCAAATGCTTTTTTGTAATCTTGGTGAATACTCTCACCAAAATAGTACATCTCACCCATCTTGCTCTCTGCTTCTGCATACCCTAACTGTTCAAGAGAAGTAAACCGTACATACGCCACTTTAAGGTCACGCTTTACACCTTCACCATCATAGTACATACGTGCTATCTTGTTCTGTGAGTATAGGTGCCCTTTCTCTGCAGCCTTTTTGTACCACTTAAATGCCTCTTTGTAGTTCTGTTCTACACCATTACCAAAGTAGTACATCTCACCTACTTTACTTTGTGCATCAACATCACCTTTTTCTGCCAACTTTTTAAACCACTTCAGTGCTTCTGTGTAGTTCTTTTCTACCCCATCTCCAAAGTAATACATACTCGCAACGATGTTTTGAGACATCCTGTCACCATGTTTAGCAGTAATAAGAAACCACTGTATCGCCTCTTTATAATCACTGACATCTAAGTAACATTGTGCCAATTTAAGGACTTCACTGTCTACTGTTTTATGTGTTTTTGCTTTTAAAGCTTCACACTCTTGTGCTGTTTGTGAGAAAAGTAAACTGGAAGTTACCAGAAAAAAGAGAGATGTTCGTTTAAATACCATGTGCCCAACCTAAGTAATTTTATTGCTTAGTATAACATTGTAGGGGTTCAAAAAGGGTTACTTAATTGGATTTTATGTAGAATCTATACAATCCCAGACAGACAAAGTATGCCATGTATTATAAATCTATCTTCTTATTGTTTTTACTCTCAGTTTTCTTTTCTGGATGCACAGAGGAGCCTGTACCTCAAAAGCATAAAGCACCTGAAGTCAAAAAGAATATCCTCATTGTGACGGCTACTGCTTACACTTCATGTCATAGAGAAACCGATAGAACACCGTATTTGGCTGCATGGAATAACAGGCTCAAGCCCAGTGTTAAGTCTATAGCTGTCTCACGTGACCTCTTAAAACTTGGACTAACCAATGGAACAAAAGTAAAGATATCTGGTCTCAAAGGGCACTATGTGGTACTGGACAAGATGAATAAACGTTGGAAGAAAAAGATTGATATTTATATGGGATGTAATCTGAAAAAAGCCAAACGATGGGGAAAAAGAAAAGTTACCATCATTTGGGATAAAAAATAAGTGGGCTAGTCGGTTAACTCCTCCTTGTTCCATTTATAACCATAAGTA
>VCAW01000112.1 GCA_013607775.1 Campylobacterota bacterium
ATAATCTTTTAAATTTCGTGATTTGAAATAAGAAATAGTTAATAAAAGCAAGCTATAATCTTTGTATTAAAATATCCAAGGATTCTACATGAAACAACTCTTTTCTATAAAAATGGCAGTGTTGATGCTGTTTTTATTTGGTGCTATTATAGGTGCGAGTACCTTTATAGAAAATGATTATGGTACACAAACTGCTAGAGCACTCATCTACAAAGCAAAATGGTTTGAAGTTTTTTTAGCCTACTTTGTGGCTATATTGGTTTATAATATTGTCAAATACAAAACTTACAAAACAAAACTCCCCGTCTTTATCTTCCATATGGCATTTTTGGTTATTGCTATTGGTGCATTGGTTACACGTTATGTGGGGCATGAAGGTGTGATGAGCATACGTGAAGGTGCAACAAGTCATACGATGCTTTCTGATATAAAAAATTTACAGGTACATGTGACAAATGGAGATAAAAGTGCTACGTTAGAAAAAGAACTTTTCTTCTCTACAATGACAGGTAACAGTATGCATGAGAGTGTAAGTGTTGGAGATAAAAAGGTCAATATTGATCTTGTCAAATATTTGCCAACAGCAAATGAACACGCAGTCGCAGATGCTAATGGAAAAAAACTTTTAGAACTTAAAATCTCCGCAGGTGCCAAAGGAAAGATACATTTCCTTGCAAAAGGTGAAAAGATAGACTTTGGTGGTTTCTATGTAGGGTATGACATTACGCCAAGTACAGACAAACCAACATTTCTCATAAAAGACAAAGGGGAAGGCTACGTAGTTGATTTTCCATTTTCTATGAAAACACTGAATATGGATACAAGAACACCAGGTGAGATGAAAGGTGGAGAAAATGACTTTACCAGACGTATGCTTTACCGTTTTGGAGGCAATGCGGTGGTATTGAAAGATATTCATGAAAAAGCCATTGTAAAAATAGACTCAAATGACATCAAAACACAACGTGGTGAACCTGAGTATATTCAGTGGAAAGTTTCTGTGGGTGATAAATCAAAGATAGTAACGACTATACCACGTAAGGGTAAAGTGGGTGAGATACACCGTATTGATCTAGATGGTGTCCATGTAGATATGAGAGTAGGGGCTAGACTGATTGATGTACCATTTAGTATTACACTAAAAGATTTTGAGCTTGAGCGTTATCCTGGTTCTATGACGCCTGCATCTTACTCGAGTCAAGTCGTACTTACAGATAAAGAAGCAAATGTAACTATGCCTTATCACATCTATATGAACCATATCTTAGACTATAAAAATTATCGTCTCTTCCAGTCTTCTTATGATCCAGATGAAAAAGGTACAGTACTTTCTGTGAACCATGACCCAGGAACATTGCCAACATACATCGGCTACTTACTTCTTGCACTGGGTATGTTATGGTCACTTTTTCATCCAAATGGACGTTTTCAAAAACTCCTTAAGGGGGCAAGAAAACTACAATCAAAAGAGTTACAGTCATCTGCAGTTGCTTTGACTCTGGTAGTTTTATTTGCACTTGCTCCACAAAATACATATGCCGCATCACCAAAGATTGATGAAGCTACATTAAAAACAATGCAGTCTTATAAGCTGCAACATGCACTGAACTTTGGCAAGTTGGCTGTACAAGATCATCAAGGACGCATGAAGCCTGTAGACACGATTGCTCATGATATTATTTCTAAAATTACAGAACGCACTACACTCTATAATCTTGAGCCTACACAGATATTTCTGGGTATGATTATCCAACCAAAGCTTTATCAAAATGTGCCTATGATTAGTTTAGGTAGAAAAACATATAAGAAAATAGATAAAGTTTTAGGGTTACCAGAAGATACTCGATTTGCAAAATTTTCTGATTTTTTTAATAAAAAAGATGGTGCATACAAGATATTCGATGCTGTAACTAAAGCCTCTAGAAAGAAACCTCTTGAAAAAACAG
Source organism: Campylobacterota bacterium (assembly GCA_013607775.1). Classification (GTDB taxonomy): domain Bacteria; phylum Campylobacterota; class Campylobacteria; order Campylobacterales; family Sulfurovaceae; genus Sulfurovum. The sequence goes on from VCAW01000112.1 coordinate 1,947, forward strand.
AATATGATAAAGAGCTTATAAACATAGATGAGAGAGTGAACGTAGCCTTTATGACATATCAAGGCTCACTCATGCGCATTTACCCTAAGCCAAATGACGCGAACAATAAATGGTTGGCACCGCTTGACGCCATCAAGACATTCCCCCAAAAGCAAGCTAAGTTGGTTAAAATGAGTATCTCTGCATACTTCCAAATGGTAGCACAAGGGGTGAAAACAGGTGAGTGGGAAAATGCCAACTTGGCACTTAAAGGCATACGTGCCTTCCAGGAAAAGTATGGTGCAGCAGTCATTCCTAGTAAAAAACATATTGATATGGAGATTAAGTACAATAAACTTGGACTCTTTAGTAAACTGGTTCCTCTTTATCTTGTTTTAGGATTGGTACTGTTGATTTTTGCATTTATCAATGTACTTAAGCCATCATTTTCTATGAAGTGGATTATGTGTATTGCTTGGTCGCTGTTTGCTGTTGGTTTTGTAATTCATCTTGCAGGGTTAGGTATCCGTTGGTATATTGCAGGGCATGCACCATGGTCAAATGCCTATGAGTCCATTGTAACCATCGCAGCAGCTACTATGATAGCTGGTATCATTGTAGCGCGTAAGTCACCATTTGCTTTAGCAGGATCAGCCATATTAGCAGGTATTACGATGAGTGTAGCACATATGAGCTTCATTAACCCAGAGATTACCAACCTTGTCCCAGTACTAAAGTCTTACTGGCTTATGATACATGTAGCAACTATCATATCTGGTGATGGTTTTCTTGGTTTAGGGTCTATTCTTTCTTTATTGGTACTTATCTTGTACATTATGAGAGGAAAAGAGGGAAATGAAAACATTGACCGTTCTATTAAGGAGCTTACAAATCTTTCTGAGATGGGGCTTATCATCGGACTTATGTTGGTAACTGTAGGTACTTTCCTTGGTGGTGTCTGGGCAAATGAATCTTGGGGACGTTACTGGGGCTGGGATTCTAAAGAGACATGGGCAGGTGTAACAAGTCTTATCTACGCAACAGTACTTCACTTACGTTTCATCCCGTCATTGAAGTCAAACTTCACATTTAACGTGGCTTCAACATGGGCATATTTCTCGGTACTCATGACATACTTTGGGGTAAACTACTATCTCTCAGGGCTTCATTCTTACGCAGCTGGTGATCCTGTACCAATCCCTATGTGGGTTTATTATGGTGTGGCAGGACTTTTTTCTATCACGGTACTTGCTGCTAGAAACCGTAAATTCAACAAGCTACATCTCAAAAAGAGATAGCAAATACTATTGGAGTGCATCCATCAACCATTTTTACGCATGGTGACTCGGCTAATCATTAGGATCACTTTTTTACTATGGGCATTGGAAAACAGTGGCATGATGGAAGGGTTTGATATGTTTGTTATTCTATTAATGGATGGAGAGCAAGATGCTGTCAATGCCATACGTGTCTATAAAAGAGTCTGTACTATCTCTTCTTCTGTTGCTATTGTCTTTGCGCTTTCTAAAGTTGATAAAAATATGTCTCTTGAGATGCAGTTTAATGATGAACAAAAAACACCCTATGTATATTTTAAAATACGTCAAGTCTACCCTCTCAATGCAAGCAACAGATGTATCAAGCAGTTTTTAAATTTATCTTCTGGACGAAACCCTAGATAAATTGTTTTACGGATTCCAACCTATGCAAGCATAGGGAAAATCTTTTCGATTATATGTATGTAGGTTATTATCACGCTTGTAGTTGTAGACCCAGTTATAGAGTGTCTTATGATTCATGC
>VCAW01000113.1 GCA_013607775.1 Campylobacterota bacterium
AAACTATGGTGGATAATGAAAGTTATGTGTGTCTACATGATTGGGAAAGGTTTAGGCAGATATGAAATCACAGAAGAGAATAAGATTAACACTCTTCATAACAGACAAAAACCAAAAAGCATTATTGATTTTTTACAAAAAGAGCTCAACTTCTCCAGTAAAGAAGCCATAGAGACCTGCCAAATGCTTTATGAGGCACAGCCTTTGGTACGTGAAGTAAGCAACCATGCACACAAACTCCCTACTCCCGTAACCCTCGATATCCAAAAAGAGAATACATGGCAAAGTATTACTATAGAAGAGTACACCACCCTAGCCCATACACTAAAGTCATACCCCTATAGCCAAAGAGACCACCATATACTAGGTGTATTACATCCTCTACTCATCTATACAATTAGCTCAGATGCACACAGCAATAGCTTCTCTATCGATGCTGCTAAAACCCTACTGGAAAAACACAACATCCCTGCTCTGCTTTTACCGATAAAAGAGGATATTAATACAGATGAAAATACCAAAACACAAAGCTACCGTATTGTTATCCCCGATAGCGTCAAAAATTTTCTGTAAATTCTTCCTCAGCATTATCAGATTGTACCAAATTATCCCAAGAAACATATTTTCGGTCCAGCCATTTAGCGTTTGTATCAACTGCCAGGGGCACCAATAGACGCAGGACTGAATTGTCACTGGGGAAAGCACCTACCACTTTCGTTCTTCTCTTCACCTCCTTATTAAACCGTTCAAGCACATTCGTAGAATGAATTTTCCTATGATGTGATTTTGGAAATGCAAGAAACGTTAGCACATCTATTAGGTTGTCAGAAAGAAATTTAACAAGCTTTGGACGTGAGACCTCATAGGCTGCTGCCATACCGTTGGCATAGTCGATAGCATCCTGCATATTTTTGGAATGAAGGATCACATTGATCCCTTCAAGGATAGTTTTGATATCCTTTTGAGGTACGACTTTCAAGAGATTTCTCTTAAAGTGTACGGTACAGAGCTGCCAGGAAGAGCCGACGAAACTTTCACTGGCAGTTTTTTTGATCCCCTTGTGGCCATCAGAGATGATAAGGTCTACCTTTTCCAGTCCACGTTCTTTTAAACCATCAAAGAAATCTGAATAGGTTAAAACTGCTTCACTTTCCATAGGTGCAATATCAAGTATCTCCCTGTACCCTTCTTCATTGACCCCTATGGCTATCATCATCGCTTTGAAGACAAACCTTGAACCGTTGAATACTTTCAGATAGGTTGCATCCACATACAAATAGGGATAATACACTTTAAGTGGTGATGTCTTGAACTCTGTGACCAGTTCATCGAGTTCATGGCTCAGGTTACTGACTGTGCTATGGGAAAGCTCAATATCCAGTGCGGAGACCACTACTTCTACTTTTCTGGTGGATACACCTTTGAGATAGCTCTCTACGATCATGGAGACCAGGGCTTTGTCGATCCGGGAGTAGTTCTCAAAGAGTTTGGTTTCAAAGTGTCCGTGTCTGGCATAGGGACGCAACAGATTTAATTGACCCAGTGTTGTCTTTAGTTGTCGTTCCTTATATCCATTACGATAGTCTTTTCTCTCAACATTGCGTTCATGACGACCTGCACCAATATAGGTTTCAAATTCCTTCTCCAGTATTGCATTGAGGATCTTCTCACCTATCTGTCTGAACCCTTCTGTCTTATTGGCTATCAACAGCGGTGCCAACTCTTCTATATCAAACTCTATCTTATTTTCTTTTAATTCCATTGCTATGATTCCTTTTTCTTTTTATCATAGCTGATTTGGAATTTACAGAAATATTTTTACGCTACCGGTTTATCTACAAATGGCTGTAAAGAAGTTAAAAAAAGTGTCCGAACTGTTCTAGTTTAGAGACAAAAAGAAATGGTAAATTTAGAGAGATACAACGGTATAAATGTTTGGCATGTGGTGTGCAATTTTCATCAAAAAGAAGACCTAAAAGACTAGAACAAGTCATCTTCAATAAATACTTTTATCGCAAGCAAACACTTAGACAATTATCTGATGAATATCACCGAAGTATCCCTTGGGTAAGAAAGCAAATATTTGAGTATGAACCAGAACCAAATACCTATAACCCAAGAGAAGTTCTAGTTGTAGCTGATGCTACTTTCTTCGGTAAACGTAGAGATAAGTTTGGAGTACTTGTATTTAAAGATGTGTGGAGTGGAGACATACTCATTTGGAAGCATATAGAGTCTGAAACTATTAAGGACTATACTTACCTTAAAAATGAGCTTCAAAATAGAGGGTTTACCATTGGAGGCATAGCTATAGATGGTAAGAAAGGCTTATTTAAGGCGTTTGATGAGTTTCCCGTACAAATATGTCACTTCCATCAAAAAATGATAGTACAGAGATATATTACACGGCATCCCAAGCTAGAAGCTTCTAAGGATCTGAAGAAAATAGTTTCAAGACTCACATCAACAACTGAGACTAGGTTTATTAATGCACTAGATAATTGGTACAGGGAACATGAAGAATTTATTAACGAAAAAAGTATCAATCCTACCACAGGGAAAGAATATTTTACACATAGAAAATTAGTAGCTGCATATAGAAGTTTGAGAAGAAACTTACCATATCTTTTTACCTATAAAAGCTACAAAGAATTAAAGATGCCCAACACGACTAATTCACTGGACGGTGGAGTATTCTCTCAGCTTAAAAAACTCACAAAGCTACACCAAGGAATTACTAAGAGTTTGAAGTCAAAATTAATTGATGTTTACTTGGTTAATTATAACAAAAAGATATGATTCAGCCTCACATATTTTTCATTACATCTTATATGTCATCAGTTAATTATGAGGCTAAGATGCTACAATATCAAACGGCTGCGTAATCTTTAGGGAAACTTGTCTAAAATATGGGTAGCACATCAGACTTTTTAAGGGCTTTACTATTCTCTATCCTGAAGTCTGCTATGGTTTTATAGCTTGGTTGTAGTCCTGCACACAGCCACATCATCTCTATATTTCTTTTGGGTCTAGTGAACTTCTTATTTTATTGAGGTAGCCGTAGATATAGATTTTTAACAACAACTTTGGATGATAGGCTGGTTGTCCATCTGTGCTTACAAGTGCTGCTTTAGTAAAACCTAACGTTGCCATATCTAATAGCTCCATATAATCTTTTAAATTTCGTGATTTGAAATAAGAAATAGTTAATAAAAGCAAGCTA
>VCAW01000114.1 GCA_013607775.1 Campylobacterota bacterium
ATATAATAAAATAGCTTTTTCTTTTTTGTGTAAAAGTGAAGGCTTTTGTAGTGGTAGGTTTCTTTCGAAGGCATGGAGCATCCCTCCAAACTCTTTGTTCATTGACCATTTAGATAGTCGCACAACATCAAAGCGACTAGCATGTTGGGGATCACTCACAAGAATCATAGAGGCATCTTGTGTACCTACTCCTACAATAGGTATCATAAGTTCATTGCTTAAATTTTTTATGGTATTCATGATAATGCGTTGTTTAGATGCAGTACCACTAAGTAAATTATGTATCTCATCTAATATCAGTATTTTCACATTACATTCACGCATTAAATATAAGACTTGATGTCGAAGTTTTGCTTTTGATTCTGTTGGACTAAATCGTGACCACATTTTTTCAAGAATCGAAATATATAAATCTTTTTCATCATTCCCGATAAGGTTCGCAAGCAACACATGTTTTTGAACACTACTCATGCCTTCTTCATCTTCGAGTGATGTATCAGGATACATCTTTGCAAATTCTGTAACAAGAGAAGTTTTCCCCATATTAGCTTCACCAATAATTAATAAATTTTGCATACGTGGGCGCTTAGGTCTATTCATAAGTTCTGAGAGCAACTGTATTGTTTCTTCACTTTTTGGATAATTAATCCACAGTGGTTCATAAAGAAAATCAATACGATCTTGTTTTGTAGCTTGTTGTGTAAAGTTTTTAATCTCTGGATTAAGATAATTGTAATCTGACATTATACTTTCCTTATTGATGCATCAAAAATGGGAATATCATCTTCATCATAATCATCGTAATAGGTTGGTGTTATTGCTGAAGAGATAGGGGTGACTTGTTTAGTTTTTGTATAAATTTTTTCTTTCTGTATTTCTCTGCGGACTTTTTTTGTTTTTTTCTTGGCAGTATTTACTTGGTTCATTAGTTCTTCTCTTGCTGCTATTAGCTGATGGTCAGATATGCTACCTTTATGTTTTTCACGCAGAAGTTTTTTTGCTGCTTGGTATTGCCATATGTTCATATTTGGAATAGCCTGATTTGCCAAAGGTATCTTGTAATATGCTTGAGCTATATCATCGTAAAACCATACATAACTAATATCTCTTGGGTCTCTTTTGAAGATAAAACTTTTTTTCTTTTTAGTTTCTTCATCTCTCTGATTTATTAAAGGGCGAAGTACATTATCGTAGTAGTTAAGTCCATCAATATTTACTCCATTCTTTTGGATAGTTCTGTTAAACATGGGTAAGAAATCTAATATGATTGTTTCTTTTTCATTTGGTAGCGCTGGATATCCAACTCCTGCTTCAATCCCATTACCAAAAATCCCTTCTTTCCATTTCTGTTCAGGTGACATTTCTAATGAGCTGTGTATACGCTTATGATAGAGTTTGGTGATAAATGTAACTATCCATTTTTCTAAATCATCAAAAGTTAAACAAGAGTTGCCATCAGAGTCATAAGTCATTCTTTCTTGGATATTACGGAAAGTAGTACCAGGTATATCATGAACTTCTGACATAAGTGTTCCAATCAGTCTTTCAATATGCCCACCAAAGTTAGCACTCTTAACAGGTCTGAATTCAAGATTTATACCATGTATTTGACAAGCTCTTCTAAGAGAGTCGGATCTAAAGTCGGCTCCATTATCTGTATGGATTGTTCCCATCATTCCCCAGACATCCCAGTTTGAGTCAATATCAAACTTTAGTAGCGTATCATCTTTTGGTAGTATAGAACTTGATACACAGAGTGCAACTGATGTGGTACTTGGGGCATCCAATGATAAATAATATCCAACAACCATTCTGCTATAAATATCAATAGCCAATGTAATCCATGGTCTACCAATAGAATTCCGTGTTTCGTCATCAACAATAATGATATCTACAGGAGTATGATCTATTTGTACTGTTTCGAGAGGATGTCTTGCTATGAAATGCTGTGGAGCAGGATCAAATTTTGTTTTAGCTACATTCTTGTTATCTTGGCGTTTTAATCTATCGTATTCTGTAATTTTATTGATTCTATTTCTAATAGTTCCGTTACTCGGAGGAGTAATATTTTGTTTTTTACATTCAATTTTAACCATATCTATGACATATTGAGGAGAAGGACGCTGTTTGGTTAGATAATGTTTATGTATCATTTCCTGCAAAATAGACTCTGCTCTAGGTTCTATTCGAACCTCTCCAGCTTTTCTTCCGTCCTTTTTTGGTAGTAGTCCAGTCATTGTCCCCGTTGAACGATAGCCCTTAAGCCATCTGTATAGTGTCGTATAATGGACTCCTATTTCCTTAGAATGTTTCTCTATATCTTTGCGTGTAGCTCCATTGAGTATAGGAGTAATTGCTTCATACCTACGTTCTATTTCTTTCCAATCAGAGTCTGATATTTCAGAAATATCAGCATGAATAAGAGGCTTATCAATAGCTACTTTAGCTTCAACTGCTTTGAGGTTTTTGATTAGGAGTCGCTCTGCAAATGAAGTTTTTATATTTATACCAATAACTTCATGCATATCCATAAGTTGAGTAATCTTATAGACCTCTCCATTATATTGAGCATAATCATCTATTTTCGGGATAAAGGTACTCCTATCAATAATATATTCTAAAGTGGGTTCCATTATAAATCTCCTTCTCTATATTTATCATTTAACCATATACTCATATGGAGATTGATTTTTAATCCTATGTCGCATACAATCTTTTTGCGTGATAATAGATTGTATACTTGCCCAAGGGCAATAGCTCTTTGCTTCTTAGTTATATATAAAAAAGCAAGAAGGTGATCTATGGTTGTATGCCCAACAGCATTTAAGTGTGATAGTATTCTTTTCTCTTCACCAATTTCATATGTCATAAATTTATATCGTCTTAGAAACATTATATTTTCTAAATCTTGACCTCTAATACGTGACTCATCATATATTTTAAAGACATAATCACATTCTTGTGCGTATTGTGTGGCTACTTTAAACTTTGGTCTCAATTGGGCAAATTTCTTTTTTAAGATATCATTTGGTTTTACTTCAATAATCATTGATTTAGGATAAGGACTTGTTGAAGACTTAGAATTTAAGCCGTTTTATA
>VCAW01000115.1 GCA_013607775.1 Campylobacterota bacterium
AGACCTCTTTACCATCGTTTGTCATACCCAAGGGGATTTACGCCAAGTTTGAGGTGCAAGGCAAGTATGGTGACATACTCAAACTCATACAATGGGCATACCAAACATGGCTCCCAACCAGCGGCTACGAGACAAGCACACTACCGTCTTATACTATTTTTAAAAAGAACCATTTTTTATCTGAAGATGAACGCTTTGAGGTGGCGTATTATTTGCCTGTTAGGTTGGGTTAAATATTTTTTATCCGACTCAAACTCTGAGGAGTGATGCCAAGTACGGTAGCGTACTGATAGTCAGGGAGTACTTCTTCGTAGATAGGTGCTATTTGTTTCATGAGGAGGTATTTTTCTTTGGCGGTAAGTCTTTGCATCATTTGGGTGCGTTGTACTACGGTTATAAGTTGTGTATTTAGGATATTTCTCGAAAGTGTCATCCACTTTAGGCTAGAGGCATAGAGCTTGTCTAAGGCTACAAAGTCTGCTTCATAGATGATACAGTCTTCTAATGTTTCTATAAAAAATGTAGATTCTGTTTGCGTAAGGTAAGAGACGATATCTGCTGAAAATGGGTCTAATTGGTAACCGTTTTTGTTATAGTTTACCATCCAAGTATGGTCTTTACCTTCTGTACTTAGGCTGTATACACGTACCACACCTGAGGAGATGTAGTATAACTTTTGGCACACTTCTCCCGCAGAAAAAAGTATTTCATCTTTGTGGTATTCTTTTTTAGTAAAAAGTGCAGTGACTTTTTGCCAGTCATTGTCGTCTATCTCTATCATAGCTTCGATGTATTGTCTTAAAAATTTCATAAAAGTATCTTACCATATGTGAATGACAAAAGTTCTAAAAGTGTTTATAATGCTTCAAAAAAAGGTTAAAATATGCAAATAGCATTAATACTATTTCTTCTACTTATTGCAACTGGTGTGCTTTATGAGCAGTATGCAAGGTACAAAGCAAAGTCCTATAAAATAACTGGGAATTTTGTAGATGTTGGTGGTCACAAACTACACTATCTGAAAAAAGGAGAGGGTAAAGCGACTATTATCTTTGAGTCAGGTGCTGATTTTGGTGGGCATATTGTTTGGAGAAATATACAAGAAAAACTCTCTAGAAATTTTACGACACTCTCTTATGATAAAGCAGGCACACTACATAGCCAAAGAGGTAATAAACCAAAAACCTGTGCAAGCATGGCAGAAGATTTACATACTATGATAGAAAAATTGGCATTGCCTAAGCCTTATATATTAGTAGGTCACTCTTTGGCAGGGCTTGCGTTGCGTGCCTTTGTTGATAAATATCCAGAGAATGTAGTAGGTGTTGTATTATTAGACCCATCTCATCCTGATACTTATGATGATTTTCCAGAAAAAACAAGAAAAAAGTACACAACTTTACCTCCAAAATGGATTCTTTCTCTGCTTATGAGCTTAGGGGTCATAAGATTGACGTTTTTTAAACTGATAGACAAGTTTGCACCCAACGCACAAAAAAGCGAAAAAGATAATTTCAAAGAGGCAGTAGTTTTGATACATAAGGGCTTTGATGCTTACATAGAAGAGTTTTCAAATGTTTTGAAACTTTCTAATGAGACAAAAGGTATGGAATTTAGAGAGATACCTGTCGTAGTGCTAGGAGCTACCAAGCCAACCTTTGACACGCCAGAAGACCACGATGGAGTAAGAGTGATGAATGATAATCATATACATAAAACCGTAAAATCTAGTCAAAATGGAAAATATATCCCTGTGGATTGTCCACATACTATCCAGTTTGAAAAGCCTGACCTTGTGGTGGAAGTTGTAGAGGATTTTTCGAAGGAGGTATTGTCATGATAAAACGCATAGACCACATCATCATACTCACACCAAACCCTTACCAAACAAGCAAAGAGATAGAAGAAGCCTTTGGACTTGTAGCTCCTTCTATAATGGAGTTTGGAATGTTTTCTAGTGCGATGTTTACCTTTGGTAATGTCAATATTGAAGTCTTGAAATTAGGAGATAAACAATCTTTTAAACCTTATTTGTACGGTGTGGCATTTGAGGCAAATAAACAGCCATGGGAGTTATTGGAGGATTTAAAACAAGCCAATATAGAGCATACTTTACCCATAAAACAATCTACACAGATGGTTTCATGGACAAATGTAATGCTTAAAGGGCTACTCGATAAAGAGATGCCTTCTAGTTATGGTATGCAGAAAAATACGACGTTTAACAGATACTTAGCAAAGTTTTTTGAAAAGCTGATGGGTTTTGATTTTGTAGTAAAGTCTCTCATGAAAGATGTGGGTGAGTCTATGGTGTTTTTCTGTAGCTATGATGAAAGAATAAAAGCCTACCAAGAGTATTCTCAAAAAGTTTTTTCTGCTTTTAGTGGTGGGAGATACGGCTTAAAAGGTGTAGAGAGTATCATCATAGAAAAAGAAAAGTCCAATACTTCATGGGAGAGATTAGGTACTCCACAAGATGAAGATTCGGTTCAATCAGAGTTTATAGAAAGCGATAAAAATAGATTGCACTCTATCGTATTAGATGCAGAAAAGAGTCATGACAATAAAGAGATTATGATAAGTGATGTTAAGTTTATAATAAAATAGCAAAAAAGGGTAATAAGGAAGACTAATGTTCAAGAAGAAACTAAACAAATGGCTTTATGAAAAAACAAGAAACCTCTTGAGAATACAAGCGAAAGTGAGGTCCTCTACTATAGAGGTAGAGGGACACAGCATTGCTTATTTGGAGAGTAATAATCCAGAAGGTAAAAAAACGCTTATACTCATACATGGACTTAACGATGAAAAAGAGTCCTGGCTTATGCTCGCTGCTGCTTTAAAAGGGAAGTATCATCTGATCATTATCGATTTACTTGGCTGTGGTGAGAGTGATTTGGATATGGACTTTGAGTATACCTTACACAATCAAGCAGGCTTTTTAGAAAAAATCATCCAAAAACTCATGGAAGAGAAG
>VCAW01000116.1 GCA_013607775.1 Campylobacterota bacterium
ACAATAATAAAAATGTCAATGCTTGCATTGATGGTGACAAGTTCAATGGTGGCAGATGAGATTACCGACATATTGGGTGAGACGACAGAATCGTATAAAAAGGGTGAGTATGCTCAAGTAAAAGATGATTTACTATATGTTTTAGAGCTACTCAAACAAAAAAAGGTGACAGTTTAAAATTGATGCTTCCTGAAGCACTAGATGGATGGACAAGTGAAAATGCAAAGTCTGAGAGTGCAGGATCTGCCATGCTTGGAGGAGGGACTAGCATTAGTCGTGTGTATAAAAAAGAGAAGTCAAAAGTGACTATCAGTATAGTGACAGATTCACCATTGATGCAGAGTATCGGTATGATGATTTCTAATCCTATGTTTGCATCTGGTGGTAAACTCAAACGTATCAATAGAGAAAAAGCAATGATAAAATATAACGAAAAAAATAAATCAGGTGAAGTAACTTTGGCAGTAGATAAACGTTTTATGGTGACAGTAAAAGGTAGAGAAGTGAGCGAAGATGATTTGATAGCGTATACAAAAGCAATTGATTTTAAAAAATTAAAAAGTATGTAATCCATAAAAATAAAGAGGAGAAATAATGTTGAAAATAGTAAAAGTATCTAGTGTTGTAGTGTTGTAGTGTTGGGGTTTGGGTTGAGTTTAGTGCAAGCAGATCCATTGCAAAAGTATGATCTAAAAAGTGGAAAGATTGACTATAGTATACAAGCTAGTGGGAATATTATGGGAATGTCACAGATTAGTACTGTGGGAAAAAAGAGAATTATTTTTTCTGACTATGGTATCAAAAAACTTGAAGAGGAAGTGAAGGTTGAAAAACAGACTGTGATGGGTGAAACGAAAACCAATAAAACCCATACACTTATGTATATGAATGGTGCAGTACTCTATCAAGTAGACTTTAAAAAGAAAATAATCAATCGTATGAAAAATCAAGGTATGGCGATGGCCAATGCTTTAGGTAGTGGTAAAAATGCCAAAGAAACTGGAATGGCGATGATGAAAAGTATGGGTGGTAAAAAGATAGGTACAGATAAAGTACTTGGCTATACCTGTGATGTATGGGATTTAATGGGTGTAAAGCAGTGTATTTATAAAGGTATACCACTTAAAATAGAATCAAATATGATGGGCTTAAAAAGTGTTGAAGTAGCTACCAAAGCAGAATTTGACATTAACATCAATAAAAAGAGTTTTAAATTACCTAATTTTGATGTCTATGATTATGATATAGATAAAATGATGAATGGAACTAAGTCTATAATGCTTGATAAAAGTAGATTGGAAGAGATGGACAAACAAGACAATATAGAGGCAAAGGCAGACGCAAAAAAAGGTGCAAAGGCTATACAAGGTGTGGCAGCAGGTATGGCAGCACTTGCTAAAACGGGTTATGACATGAAGTCAAATAAAAAAATGACACCAGAACAAGAACAAGTAATGCAAAATGCAATGATGAAGGCAATGGGTGGAGAAGCTAAAATTGTGGAAGACATGAAAAAAGATATACTCAAGGATGCAAACTCTGAAGCAATGAAATTTGCCAAAGAGTGTTTTGGTAATGCTGATACTTTAAATGAAGTGAATGCTTGTGTAGATGAAGGAAATGCAAAGTTTCATGAGGATGAGGAACATTATACAAGTTGGACACCTAGTGAAAAAAAAGAACTTATTGATGAATTGAAACAGTTTGAAGCAAGTATACCTTGTATTAAAGCAGCGCAAACTATGCAAGCAATGAGACAGTGTATGCCAGAAGAGAGATAATCTATATCATATGAGAATGTTTATTTTTATATTTCTAATCATCTCATGCATGAATGTTGCAAGCGCAAAAGAGATGTATCTTGGGCTGTTTGCATCGGTAGTTAATGTTCCTGAAAATGACACCTTTAGTATACGTAAGTTTTCTGATTATCATAGTGAAAAAACAGGAGCATTACCTTTAGATGCTTATGTTGGCGTAGATATATGTAGAGAAGTAGGTGGCTCAACATGGTGTAAGGTACTACACCATGTCGCTCAACGTGACTATGATGATTTCAACTATAATTCAAGTCCCGGGTGGGTAAATGCACGATATCTAAAGTTTATCAACCGTGGATATGTGATTATCAATGATGATACAAATTGTAACTATGCATTAGACTGTCAGGAAGATAAGTGTGATGTGGTTTTAGATTATAAAATAGATAAAAATACTAATGTCATATCACTTAAAACAAAATGGATTCATAGACAAAAATTGTGGGCAGAGAGTAACTTTGGTGCAGTAGGGAATCAAGAGGGGTATTGTACATCGGGAAGTATGATAGAAGATTATCTAAGAAAGAAACGAATTAAAGCACTTTTAAAAAAAAGATGCCTCTCTTGAACGTCAAAAAGTGATAGATATTGTCAATATATTAACAATGATAGCGTATGACAATCAAAGTTTTCTCTCTTTTCTTCATCCTGTCAAAGGTATAGTAATGACATGGAACGTTCATTTTGGTGGGAAAGAAGATATGCATTTTGGATACTCTGATATGAAAAATATGAAAAAGAACAGATATCAAATGATAGACTGGGGACAAACTTATGGAAAAGGTGATGATGTCTTTATGAGTTTGTATGACTATATGAACTCCTTAACACTTCCTATAGCTACTATTACTAAAATAGATATTCTGAAAGATTTGAAGGGCTTTAAATGTCATCTTAAAAGTGAATGCAAAGGGTATGAGGTATTTTGGATAAATCACACTTCTGAAACGAAAGAGTATGATTGGTTGGGATTGGTTATTATTTTAGAAAAATATCAAGGCTCATGGTATGTTGTTGGCTTACTTAGAGATAGATGGACGATATAGTATGTATGAGAAGTAAATAGGTTATAACTGTAGCCCAAATAACGAAATAGAGATTCATCAATCTAGATAATTTCGTAAAATAGTTCAA
>VCAW01000117.1 GCA_013607775.1 Campylobacterota bacterium
ATAATAAATCCAGCAGCCACACCAACAAACTTGCTTCCTGGCACAAAGTCCAATACATCACTTCTTCCCTGGGTATTTGATGTAGCCTGCAGTACAATGCCGGATTCAAATGTACATTTTAAATATTGCGTTGCCATTTGATCTCCTTTTCCTCATCATCAATCAGTGAGACCTTACATCTGCCAAGCCCTCGGTTTCGCTTAAGTCCCAGCTCCTTAATCATCCCCATAGCTCTCACGATAGGCTCAGGATCTAAACCATTTAAATCTATCTCTCTTTCTATCACCATAGGTACTACTACCTCTGTAGCACGCAAAGATTTACCTTCTGCAGTGCCATACTCAGATATTTTGGTAGATTTAAGATTTATATAGAGCTCATTTTGCAAACCAAACTTCATGATTTTATCTATATACTCTTGTGTGAGCATTAGGTCATCCATCGTGTTACTTTACCATCATTGCTGAAACCTTCACTGCCAAGATATAGTTCAACAAACTCATTGTCTATATGACTCAAATTTTCTCGCAGCAGTCCATTGAGTGTCTTTGCAGCAAATACAGGTGTTTTGCTCTTGTCATCTTTGAGCTGTCTGCTGTCAGCATCTTTGTTAGAGCTACCATGCCCTCCAGAGTGCCAATACTCAAAAAATTCAATTTTGCATTTCATAACTTGCTACTCCCTCTGTATTTTTTAACTCAAAGATATCGATAATCGGTGTTTTATCTATGCCATCTTTTTGCACTTTTAGGTTTGATGGCTCTAAACCATCAAACAATGATGTAAGATTTTTTGAAAATGTATTGTCTGTTATTTTTTCGTTCAAATCCTTAAAGACTCTTTCTAGAGAGGCTCTGCCTTGATAAAATTCATCTACTGCTTCACGGTAAGCGTTCATTACCCCTTCATTTTTTGCCATAGATTTGTAAAGATTGACCAGACTATCTACTGTTGGTTGCTTGATGCCATCTAATAGTTGATTACCTATATAGTATGGGCCAAAAGCAAAAGAGATTCCTGTTGCCTCTGTGGTACGCTCTATGATCTTTTCATAACTACTAAACTCCGACTCTTTAGTGTTGTGAAACATGAGGCATGAGGGTGCCAAAGTGGGGTTGATCTTTTTGGCATGTTTTTTGGCATGACCACATAGCTCTTCTGCCAATGCCATTGCATAATGCAGAGGGAACTTCTCATGACAGTAAGCGATACCTGCACAAGCCGTCAAGCCGTTTGTTGCACCTTCTATGTCGGCAGTTTCTACTTCAAAGCATGCAAGATATAGCCGTGTAAACTCCAATGCATAACTTGCATCACAAATCAAGGTCAAATCATCACCACCCAATATTACCTCACGCTTTTTAAATCCTTTTTCATCCAATTCCTCAGAAGCTATATCAAATGCTGTATATGTCGCGTACTCTAATGCCTTGGAAAATTGTGAAATATCACCTGTATAGTTTTTGACAAACTCACCCAATCCATTGCCGTCTGCATGGATTATGGCAATTTTCCCATTGCTGTTTGAAAGTTCCGATAAGAGTTCATATTTAACATGATTTTCATATTTATTAAGCTTTTGAATGGTACTTTTGTTTCTATGCTCCCCATATTTTCTTTCATTGTATTGCGGTCTGCTACTCTTGGCATCTAGCTTCAGGATATTGATATGTTTATCTAAAGGAATGACAGCTTTGTTTCGTTGTTCGTTTATCTTTTGTTCCAATATAGGTCGATTGGATTTAATGGCTTCATCTTTAGTATCATCTATTTCTACTAAAGCCTGTACTACAGTAATACCATAGGCTTTTTGCATAATGTCTTTTATAAAACTCATTACAATGTTTTTTGCGTCATCTGCACTATCAATAACCAAGCGTATATTCCCCGCAGCCGCCAATAAAACTATGGGTTTTTCAGTAAGACTATAATCTTCTTTAAACTGATCATCTTTTACTTGAGACTCAATCTCTTTAATGATCTCGCTCGCACCTATGATTTCCTTGAGTTCACTGCTTGCAAAGATATAGCCCTGTATCCCCTTAATACTCGCCCCATATAAATATGCCATACATCCTCCTCATTTATAAGCTATGGTCTATTTTATCAAAATGAATTTAAACTATATTAGCAACAAAAGAAGTAATATTGTTATGTTTAAGAACTTAATATACTAATCGGATAATACCTTGTCCTTTAGCTACTTTATTGCCAAGTGCGAGTATTTCTCCATACTTAAGTAACTCAAAACTCTTCTCATCCAAATTCATGATAACCAATTGACCCGTAACACCCAAAAGTGGTACGTCAGTATTTTGATCATTACTATGTGTTTTTTCATGAAATATTTTTAACTCCGATGAGATAAGTGTATAGCTTGGTGTATACTTTAACGAAGATGTATCTTGCTTCCCTATTTCAAAAGTACGTTTTCGTCTATGTATAGACAACAGTATATCATCTAGTTTGATGGAGCGTTTAAAATTGCCTTTATCTTTTATGTATAGTGGTGTTACTATTTCTATGGCTATATCTTTGATATGCTTATCTATAGTAATCTTTCGAGGAAGTACTTTAAATACTTTAAGATGATTTCTTTCATCATACACCAGTCTGTTTCCATTTAAATAAATTTCACTACGAGGAAAAGAGAGGTTGTCATCGGTTGTAGTTTTAGCTTGAAGCATATATTTTAATGCCGAGAGTAAAGGACGCAAAGGTATGGTAACATCAAAAATAAATATACCAAAGTCATACGTTTTACTATATAACTTTGCATCAATCCTAAATGGTGGAGGAACATTTCCTTCTTTGTTGTATAGTTTTTCATACAAACATGTTGATGTGAAGGTACATTTCGTACAATCATACGAGGGTTCAACACAAGTTTGGTTTTTTTAAAAATATCCAT
>VCAW01000118.1 GCA_013607775.1 Campylobacterota bacterium
GATGTTACTCAGAAAATGCTTGGATTTAGGTGCGAAAGTTAAGTTAATAAATAAAACATCTAAACTGGAACTCTTGGAACTGTAGCCGTTACGCATATCTTCTTTTATCTCTTCAAGTTTGAGCCGTGCTTCTTTGAGGTTGTCACGTGGGCTGTGGTTGGTAGCTTTTATTTTAAAAGATTTTCTGTAGCGTTTACCATCTATTCTAAAATCAAACAAAAAGAGACGCTTATCTTTTTTATGTAACTTGATATTCTTCTCTTTGGTCTGTGTATAGTCATTTGCATTGATAGCCATATTTAACCTTTTTTGGCTTGGGTGTCCGCTCTTGGGTGTCCGCTTTTTGGCAGATATTGAGCAGATACAAAAAAGATAATTTTCTTCACGCTCTGCACTCAAAAAAATATAAGAGTCCAAACGATTAAAAATAAACTTGAAACAAAAAGTAAACAGTCACTTAAGAAACACGCCCACCAGTACGGCTGTAGAGGTTAAAAAATGGGTGTCCGCTTTGGGTGTCCGTTTTGGGTGAAATATTATACATTTAAAGGAATTGAAAGGAACTTAAGAAGTCTTGAAAGGTCGTTAAATAGGGGATTATAAGGTTTAAGAATGGTGCGGATGAGAGGACTCGAACCTCCACGCCGTAAAGCACCAGATCCTAAGTCTGGCGTGTATACCAATTTCACCACATCCGCATGTGATTGTTTTACAAAACAAGAATAAAAGGTGGTACACCCATTAGGATTCGAACCTAAGACCCTCGCCTTAGAAGGGCGATGCTCTATCCAGCTGAGCTATGAGTGCACAAAAAATAATAATAAATAACATTTTTAATCTATTAATGGTACGCCTGAGAGGACTCGAACCTCTAACCCTCAGATCCGAAGTCTGATGCTCTATCCAATTGAGCCACAAGCGCTTCTTCATTTCTGTGTAAAGGGTGGTTCCACCCGATTAATTACTAATTATGGGGTAGGCGACGGGACTCGAACCCGCGACAACCAGTACCACAAACTGGCGCTCTACCAACTGAACTACGCCTACCATAGTTAAAATTACTTATTATTAAATGTTAAATATCTAAATGGTCGGAGTGAAAGGACTCGAACCTTCGACCCCCTGGTCCCAAACCAGGTGCGCTACCAGACTGCGCTACACTCCGTTTTCCACTAAATTCAAACAGACTCATTTGAAAATGGAGTGCAATTATAGTCAAAAGGTTTCTATTTGTCAATAAATTTACGAAAAAAAATAAAAAAAGTTTATTTTAGAGGCTCTTTACCTCCGAATGAGTATAATATTTCCAACTACAAAACAGGGAAGTGTGATGAATAGTATCTTCGAACAAATCAATAGTATTTTAGGTTCAGTGTTTTTCTTTGACGTATTTTTTGGACAGGTTGAAGGTTCAAGTATGCCTTTCATTGTGGCTTGGCTAATCGTTGGAGGGGTATTTCTTACCTTTCGCTTTGGCTTTATTAATGTACGTATGTTTTCTCACGCTTATAAAATCATCACAGGTCAATACAGAACAGCCGATGATGTAGGAGAAATTACACCTTTTCAGTCTTTAACCACCGCCCTTTCGGCAACAGTTGGACTAGGAAACATCGCTGGTGTTGCTATTGCCATTGCTATTGGTGGTCCTGGGGCTACCTTTTGGATGATACTTGCAGGATTTTTTGGGATGACTCTCAAGTTTACTGAAGTCACCCTCGCCCAACTCTACCGTAAGAAAAGACCAGATGGACGCATTATGGGTGGTGCAATGCAGTACCTTTCCAAAGGGCTTGCTTCTAAAGGTCATACGAAGTTAGGTAGAGTCCTTGCCATCATCTTTTCTGTCTTAGCCATTGGGGGTTCTTTGGGTGCAGGAAATGCGTTTCAGACTTCACAGGCTATGGGAGCACTTTCTGACAGAGTTCCTTTCTTTGCCACCTACCCTATTGTCTTTGGGCTTATTATGGCTACATTGGTTGGTTTTGTGATTATAGGGGGTATTAAACGTATTGCACAGACTGCAGAGAAGATAGTTCCTGCGATGGTATTTATCTATTTGGGTGCATCTCTATGGATACTCATTGTCAATGCACCGATGGTACCACATGCTATCAGTACCATCTTCCATGAAGCCTTTGCACCTACTGCTGCAGCAGGTGGACTTGTAGGGGTTCTTGTGCAAGGCTTTAAACGTGCGGCATTCTCTTCTGAAGCTGGTATCGGGTCTGCTGCTATTGTCCACTCAACTGCTTCTGTAAAGTACCCTGTACGTCAAGGAATGGTTGCACTCTATGAACCTTTTATAGATACTATCGTTATCTGTACCATGACTGCCCTTGTCATCGTAACCACTGGCGTCTATGATGCACATGGTGCTTTTGCTGATTTGGTGGCTGCCAAACAAGGTGCTGCTCTTACAGCAGCAGCCTATGGTACAGTTATCTCTTGGTTCCCTGTTGTCCTCTCTTTTTCCATCGTACTTTTTGCCTTTTCAACAATGATTTCATGGTCTTACTATGGAGAGCGTTCATGGACGTACCTCTTTGGAGAAAAATATACATTGGTCTACAAACTCATCTTCATCTCATTTACTGTGATGGCATCTGTGACCAGCGCCTCTGCTCTGCTTAACTTCTCTGACTTGCTCATACTTTCAATGGCACTGCCAAACCTTATAGGTCTTTATATCTTACAAGGTGATGTAAAAGAGAATCTTACAGAGTATTTAAAAAAGTGGAAATCTGGGGAGTTAGATAGAGAGTGTATTTCTAAAGGGGTTTGTGAAAAACCAGAATAATTTAT
>VCAW01000085.1 GCA_013607775.1 Campylobacterota bacterium
CTATCACTTTTTTACTCATAAAACTAGGCAACCATAACGTGGTGAAACTGGACAGTTTAGCATCTCTTTTTCTATCATATCAAGTAGATAATAAATTTCAAACTTTAGCTCTCCAGGGACTTCACTCATCTCTTTGTAGGGGTGTTGTGTAAAGATTTTAAGCCAGGGAATTTCAGAAGTTTCTATTTCTATTTTGATATGTTCATTTTCGTAAAGAGGTGACATTAACGTATCCTTTTTATGCTTGTTTTACCCAACTTGAAGATGCTTGAAGCATCTCTGTTTTCTTTAAGTGGCTCGACAATAACATCTGCATTCTCTTTGGCAAAATTTTCGTCATATGCTTGCGTACTGAGGTTTGCAGATGTGGTATATGCCCATTGTAAACGATTTAAGAGTAAGAGATGGTGGGTATTTTTTATTACCCTGTAGGAGTAGCTATTTGGTAAAATAAATGTTGTTTTACTACTTCTGCGTACACGGTTTTTATGTTGACTTGGCACACGTGTAAATGTTTTGAGTGTTTTGAGAGAGTTCACTGCTTTAATGTAGTGTTTGTGTGGAGGACGTTGTTTGATGGTTGTGAGTTTGTCAGCATTTTGAGAGACAAAACCGATGGTTGTATCGGTTTGTGTTAAAAAAACTAATTTCTCTAACTGCTCATTGCTCACTGCTTACTACTCACTAACTAAGATAGTCTTGCAGTGCTTTAGGCTGAAGTTCTCCACCGGTTGCTTTAAGCTCTTTAATCGCCATAGCTGTTGCTTTTGCAGCAGCTAGAGTAGTAAAGTAAGCCACATGATTCGAAAGAACTGATTGTCTGATGGTTCTTGCATCTGTTTTGCTTCCTGCATTGTCAGAAGTGTTAATAGCGATGGCTATCTCTTCATTTTTAATCATATCATCAATGTTTGGACGACCCTCAGAGATTTTGAGTACTTTGGTTGAAGGTACACCTGCAGATTCTAGTGCAGTATGTGTACCAGAAGTTGCTACTATTTCAAACCCTAGGTCTGTAAACATTTTTCCTACTTCACCAGCATTTGGCTTGTCTGCTTCAGTGAGAGAAAGGAAAACTTTTCCTTCTAACGGAATATTATTTTTAGAAGCAAACTGTGCTTTGGCAAAAGACATTCCGAAGTTATCAGAGATTCCCATAACCTCACCAGTAGACTTCATCTCAGGCCCTAAAATAAGGTCTGAACCAGGAAGTTTGTTGAATGGGAAAACGGCTTCTTTAACAGCCACGTGATTTTTAAGGGTTGGTTCCATGATTTTCTTATCGAAATTCACAACATTAAATGTGTCATAAAATTTAAGTGCTTCTTTCAAGTTACCTTGTATCATCACTCTTGTTGCTACTTTGGCAAGTGGTACACCTGTTGCTTTAGAAACAAATGGCACAGTACGGGATGCTCTAGGGTTTACCTCGATAAGGTAAATCTCACCTTTGTGAATGGCATATTGAATATTCATAAGCCCCACAACACCAAGACCAAGAGCAATAGCAGCTGTTTGTTCTTTGACTTCTTCTTGTAGCTCAGCAGAGATACTTACTGGAGGCAATGAACATGCAGAGTCACCAGAGTGAATACCTGCTTCTTCAATGTGTTGCATGACAGAACCGATATAGACATCTTTACCATCACAGATAGCATCAACGTCTAGCTCTATGGCATTGTCAAGGAACTTGTCGATAAGAACTGGTGCATCATTAGATACACTCACTGCCTCATCCATATATTGGTTAAGTTCTTCGTCTGAATAAACCGTTTTCATACCACGTCCACCCAGAACAAACGAAGGTCGTACAAGTACAGGGTATCCAATACGGTTAGCAACAACAAGAGCCTTGTCTTTTTCAAAGACTGTACCATTTTCTGGCTGTTTCAGTCCAAGGTTATTAATAAATGCAGAGAAAAGTTCTCTGTCTTCTGCAAGGTCGATGACTTTAGCAGTTGTACCAGAAATCTTCGCACCAATGGCAGTCAAATCTTTGGCCAATTTAAGTGGTGTCTGTCCACCAAAGTGAACGATAACACCATCTGGCTTTTCAAGCTCGATCACATTTCTTACGTGTTCAAAGTCTATAGGCTCAAAGTAGAGGATGTCAGAGGTGTCGTAGTCGGTAGATACGGTCTCTGGGTTACAGTTATACATAATGGACTTCACACCCATGTCTTCCAGAGCAAAGGCAGCATGTACACAACAGTAGTCAAACTCAATCCCTTGTCCAATACGGTTAGGTCCACCACCGATGACAAGAACCTTTTTCTCATCTGATTCTGGCATTTTAACTTGTGGGAGTTTAGTAATGTTTGTAGTTGAGTAAAGGTAAGGTGTGAGTGCTTTAAACTCAGCCGCACAAGTGTCCACTTCGTTATATTCAAGAACAACACCAGCTTTTTCTCTAGCATTGTAGATGTCATTTTCAGAAAGTGTAAGACCCTCTTTTTTGTTAATGACTTCAGCAATCATCGCATCTGAGAAACCTTCAGACTTTACTTGACGTAATCTTGTAGCATCTGAGAGTAGGGCAATGTCCATCTCTTTTTCACGAATGGCAAGCTCTTCTAGTTGGTAGAGGAACCATCTGTCTATTTTACAAAGATCAAAGATAGCATCAACTGTCATACCACGTCTAAGACCTTCAAAGACATAGAGCATACGATCTGCATGTGAACGACGAATCTCACGGACAAGCTCTTCACCATCACACTTGATAGTGTTAAATCCTGTAAGTCCAGTCTCTAGTGAACAAAGTGCTTTTTGAAAAGACTCTTTAAACGTTCGACCAATAGCCATCGCTTCACCCACAGATTTCATAGCTGTAGTAAGTGTAGAATTTGCCATTGGGAATTTTTCAAAGGTAAATCTAGGAAGTTTTGTCACGATGTAGTCAATGACAGGTTCAAATGATGCAGGGGTACCTGTAATGTCATTGGTAATCTCATCGAGTGTAAACCCAACTGCAAGTAGGGTAGCCACTTTAGCGATAGGGTATCCTGTTGCTTTAGAAGCAAGTGCAGAGGAGCGTGAAACTCTTGGGTTCATCTCGATGACGATCATACGTCCAGTATCTGGATTGATAGAAAATTGTACGTTAGAACCACCTGTGTCTACACCAATTTCACGTAAGATTTTAAAAGAGGCATCACGCATATTTTGATACTCTTTATCTGTAAGTGTAAGGGCAGGAGCAATAGTGATACTGTCTCCTGTATGGGTACCCATTGGGTCAAAGTTTTCAATGGAACAGACGATGATACAGTTATCTGCTTTGTCACGAATTACTTCCATCTCGTACTCTTTCCAACCAAGTAGAGATTCCATAATTTCAATCTCACTGATTGGAGAGGCATCTAAGCCTTCTTGGGCAAGTTTTTTAAACTCATCAATGTTATATGCTACACCTGATCCACCACCAGCCATGGTAAATGAAGCTCTTGAAATGACAGGGAAACCTATCTCTTTAGCAAGTGTGAGTGCTTCTTCAAGGTTATATGCATTCGCACTTTTTGGTAAGTCCATACCAATCTTTATCATCGCTTCATTAAAAAGGTGTCTATCTTCACCCTTTTTAATGGCAGCAGGGTTTGCACCTAGAAATTCAATACCATCAAGCATACCAGCATCATTCATATCCATCGCAACGTTCAGTGCTGTCTGTCCACCCATGGTTGGTAAAATAGCATCTACATTTTCTGCTTTGATGATTTTAGAGATGACTTCAGGAGTAATAGGCTCAATGTAGGTTCTGTCAGCAAACTCTGGATCCGTCATAATAGTCGCAGGGTTAGAGTTGATAAGTACTACTCTGTAGCCTAGTTCTTTAAGTGTTTTAGCGGCTTGTGTACCAGAGTAGTCAAATTCACAGGCTTGTCCAATAACAATGGGACCTGAACCGATAAGTAAAATAGTTTTGATGTCAGTGCGTTTTGGCATAGAGAGATACCCTTAATTTTTAGTTTGATATTATACATGAATGAGACAAAAAAAGCCCTTAAAAAGAGGGCAATTTTATGTGTATAGAGAGGCTTAAAAGAGGTCTAGCGTTGTTGGTTTTCGTTTTCTTTTTCTTTTGACTGGTTTTCTTCTTGGTTTTTCCACCGCTGGATGCTCTTCTATGGTTTCTGGCTATATAAGGTCTTCTTGCGTCTGATCAATGCGAGAAGGGATACTTGAAACCATAGGTGTAGTCTGATTAATATCACTAATAGAGATAGTAATATCGGTACTGTTATCATCATTTTGACTACTGGTTTCTGGCTCTGGACAGGTGATATTGGTTTTATTACTGTCAAAGCCTTCTGCCAGTGTTTCGCGTGCATCGGTAATAAGAAAAAATGTTTTTGGATGGAAAATATCACTGTATATCTTGATGTAAGCTACTGTGTAAGAACTCTGAATCTCTACTTTTATTACAACTCCCACAGGAATATCTGCAAAAAAGATATCATCAAGTCCTGAGGTATAGACTTTGTCACCTATTTGTATATTGTGCCATTTTGGGATAAATTTAATCATCATTTCATTGGTCTCTTGACCTATAGCAATTCCTGGTGCTTTTTTATCACCAATAAAGACTGAAAAACGACATTTTTCATCTGATGTTAAATATCCATAGAGTTGATTGCTTCGTACTCTTGCAATACCTGCTACCACATTGTTTTGGATCATACCATAAAGTTTATTTTCTCTTAATCCCTTAGGTTTTGTGAGGATGACCTGAGAAAAGCTGTTTAGTTTTACATAAGAGATAGTTTCAACAATGGCGATAGCAGAAACAGGTAAACGGCTAAGCTCAGGTAAGACTTTATAGATGTTTTTGACTTCTTCGATGTAGTGCATCTGTTCTAGTAGGCGTTTACGTAAAATTCGGTTTTCACGGCTCAGTTTTTCGATGGATTCTTTTTGAAAGATATAGCTATGGCTTTTATCTTCTAAGTTTTGAGTGAAGTTTTTGTAGCTTTGTTTAATGGGATTGATGGCACCCAAGAGCGTATCGGTGATACGCTCATCATTTCTTGACAGTAGTACTGTTAACATGAGTAACAGTATAGCAATGATGACGAGTCTAGTCTTCATATGCCATTTGTTGGAGTAAATCTATCTCATCAAGTGCAATACCTGTACCTTTAGCCACGACTAAAAGAGGATCTTCTGCAATATATACAGGGAGTTTAACGATGTCAGAGAGGTATTTATCAAGACCTCTGATAAGTGCACCTCCACCAGTAAGCACAATACCATTTTCTACGATATCACCTGCTAATTCCGGTGGTGTCTGTTCTAAAACATCTTTGAGTGCTTCAGCAATCTCTTCTAGAGAGTCTTTCATCGCAGAACGTATATGCTCTGAAGTAATTTCGATAGAAGCCAAAGAACCTTCTACCTGATCTCTACCTCTTACTGTGGTAGTTGAGTCTTCATCTAGAGCGATAGCAGTTCCAATTTTGATTTTAAGTTCTTCTGCTACACGGTCACCAATAAGAAGGTTGAAATTCTTTTTGATGTAGTCAATAATCGCTTGATCTATGTTGTCTCCTGCTACACGGATTGACTTAGAGATGACAAGATCACCCAATGAAGTTACACCTATTTCAGTGGTTCCCCCACCAATGTCTACTACCAAGTTACCATTAGGATCTTTTACAGGGATACCTGCACCAATAGCAGCAGCCATAGGCTCTTCGATAAGGTATACGTAACGTGCACCAGCATTTTCAGCAGAGTCTTTTACCGCACGTCTTTCAACCTGTGTAAGTCCATAAGGTACACAGATGATAACACGAGGAGAAAAGAAACCTTTTCTTCTATGTGCTTTTTCGATGAAATAACGAATCATCATCTCAGTCACTTCAAAATCAGCAATAACACCATCTTTCATAGGACGAATAGCTTTGATGTTTCCGGGTGTTTTACCAACCATGTCTTTGGCTTCTTGACCTACTGCCAAAATACGCTCTTGACCATGCTTGTCATACTGTATAGCAACCACGGAAGGTTCATTGATGCTAATACCTTGACCTTTTACAAGTACAAGCGTATTTGCTGTTCCCAAGTCAATAGCCAAATCGTTGGAAAACATTCCTAGTATTCTTTTAAACATATCTTATAATCCTTTGCGTTAAGCTGTTTTTTTATCTTTAATATACAATGGTTTTGCACCACTTTCAACCACATCTTCTGTGATAATGACTTCATATCCTGCAAGTTCTGGTAGTTCGTACATAATATCAAGCAGTATCTCTTCAAGTATAGAACGTAATCCTCTTGCACCAGTTTTTCTATCAAGTGCTTTTTGTGCGATGAGCGCTAATGCATCTTCTTCAAAGTTCAGTGTTACGTCATCTATCTCAAAAAGTTTTTGGTATTGTTTTACCAGTGAGTTTTTAGGCTCCAGTAAGATACGTACCATATCTTCTTTGCTTATCTCCCCAAGGGTTGCTAGTACGTGAAGACGTCCTATTAGTTCAGGAATGAGACCATAAGAAACCAGGTCATCTGCCTCGACAAGATGTAGAAGATTCTCTTCTTCTTTTTTTGAACGTTTTTCCTGTCCAAACCCAAGTGTATTTGCGCCAAGTCTTCTTTTTAAAATGTCATTAAGTCCATCAAATGCACCTCCACATATGAAGAGGATATTTGATGTGTCTATCTGTATAAAGTCTTGGTTAGGGTGTTTACGTCCACCTTTTGGCGGGATGTTTACAACAGACCCCTCTATGAGTTTAAGTAGGGCTTGTTGCACACCTTCCCCAGAAACATCACGTGTAATAGAGCGGTTTTCACCCATGCGTGCAATTTTATCTACTTCATCGATGAAAACAATACCTTGCTCTGCACGTACGGGATCACCATCTGCTGCCATAAGAAGTTTGGTAAGAATGTTTTCTACATCTTCACCCACATACCCAGCTTCAGTAAGGTTTGTCGCATCTGCAATAGCAATAGGCACATTCAAAAATCTGGCAATAGTCTGTGCCAAAAGTGTTTTTCCTGAACCTGTGGGTCCGATAAGTAAAACATTTGATTTAGCGATTTGTGTATCATCTTCAACATTGTCTTTGAAAATACGTTTGTAGTGGTTATAGACAGCAACAGAGAGTGTCTTTTTCGCTTTTTCCTGTCCTATAACATATTCACTCAACATTGCATCTATCTCTTTAGGCGTGTAGAGTGTATGTGTACCTAAATCTGCTTGTGTCTCTTCCTGATCTTCGTCACCAAACAAGATTTTGTAAGCAGAGACTACACAGTTTGAACAGATGTATGCACTCTCTCCTGCGATAAGTGGATTCTCTTCGCTCTCTTGTGCTTCACAAAAGCTACATGCTTTGGTTATACTCATTATTTGTCCTCATTCTTTATTCTATTAAACGGTATACCTCGTTTGGAGGTTTTTATAAATTCACAAAGTTTTTTGACTTTGTCAGATGTGGTAGTTTCAAAAATTCTTTGTGCTACTTCTTGCAGAGGATTTCCCTGCTCAAAAAGTTCTCTATAGGCTATTTTGAGTTGATTGATATCATCTCTCTCCATCGTTCTTCTTAGTCCTGTGAGGTTTAGACCTCTAAGGTTTGCACGATTTCCTTCAGCCAGACAGTATGGAGGGATGTCTTGTGCCAAAGCAGAAGCCCCACCTATCATAGCAAAATCCCCAATATGTACAAACTGATGTACAGGCGTAAGCCCACCGATAACCACATGGTTACCAAGCTCTACATGTCCAGCTAAGGTTGCACCGTTTGCCAAGATACAGTTATCACCTATGATGACATCATGTCCAAGATGTACATATCCCATAAGAAGGTTTCCGTTACCTATTTTAGTCACAGATCCACCACCTTTAGTTCCAGGGTTAAGTAAAGTAAATTCTCTAATGGTATTGTTATCTCCGATGATAAGTTGTACATCTTCCCCGTTGAATTTCAAGTCCTGAGGGATAGTTCCTACCGCGGCATGAGAAAATATACGGTTGTTTTTACCTATGGTTGTATCGCCTTCTATAACGGCGTGGGAAGCTATGGTAGTATTGTCACCGATTCTTACTTTTTTACCGATGTATGCAAAAGGACCTACAGAGACATTCTCTCCTAGTATTGCACCATCTTCTATCACGGCAGTTGGGTGAATTAAAGACATCAAAGACCTATTTGTCCACAATCATAGCTTTTAGCTCAGCTTGTGCAACTATTTTGTCATCTACATAGGCTTTAGCATCAAGTTGCCATACGGCACCCTTGTTCTTAATCACATTGATTTTGTAGACAAGTTGGTCACCGGGTGTAACAGGTGCTCTGAATTTTGCTTTATCGATACTCATAAAGTAAACCACTTTATTTTGTATGTCTTCTTTTGTTACTCCATCCATACTTTTAAATGCAAGTACACCACCTGCTTGTGCCATACCTTCGATGATCATTACACCAGGGTAAATAGGGTGACCAGGGAAGTGTCCTTGGAACACAGGTTCAGAAATAGAAACATTCTTATATGCCTCTATGTACTCACCAGCGGTAAGTTCTGTGATTCTGTCCACTAAGAGAAATGGATATCTGTGAGGTAGTATTTCTTGAATTTCAACGACGTTATAAAGCACGGTTAAACCTTTGGATAATAATTTGGTATATTTTATCGCAAAGTTGCTAAAGAAGTGATAATAGTTCTTAAAATTCTTAAAAATCTATAAGCACTTCTTTTACATCACTAAAAGTACGGCTTTGACAACGAAGCTCTACCTTTTTTGTAGGTATTGCATCTACGACCATAATGACAGAGAGGTCATAAGGAGTCACACCTAGTTTACTGCGTAAAGCAACTTCATCCGCAAAAGGTGGCGGATTGAAGATGAGTTCTGTGACATTTTTGTAATCTCTGTTTGCAAGTCTATTGTACGTCTCTAATGTGATAAAACGTACTTCATCACGGTTCATATGATGTACCTCTCCCACAGAGTATTCGACCTTACCTCTGCTGTATTCATTTTTAATGCTTGAATAGGGTAAAAAGTGTGCAGGTGTTACTACTTTACGTACTTTCAGCCACCCCATGGTGAGACGCCAGTTTAAAAAGCGTTGTTTGATGATTTTATGTGGTCTATTTGCTTCTTCTAGTGCCCAACGTTTCTCATACATTTCTATACGTTCTTCTATGGATTCAGGTTGTATTTGTTGTGATATCGGCATGAAAAGTTCATCTGCCAGTTTTTCCTGCTGGTCTCTTTGGATATTAAGTGCATAAAGACATCCACAGTAGTCTTGACGGTAGAGCGCATCCTCTTTAGCTAAGATGTTTTGCTCTTGTGTGCCTGAGTTTTTTCTGTAGTCTGGGGCTACAAATTTGATACCTAGACTTTCTCCCAGTGCATCACCTGCAACTTGTAGTTGTTCAAGTGATTTTTTAGGACTGGTAAGGAGTGTAGAGGTATAGCTAGTTTCTCCCAGTTCTTTGGCTTTATGTGCAGAGACTTCAAAACGTCTGTCAAAACAGATACCACATCGTACACCTTTCTCTGGTTCACTCTCCCACCCTTTTACAAGAGAGAGCCATTTTTCAACATCATATTCACCTTCAATGAGGTCAATACCCAGCATCTTACAGCTTCGTTTGACATCTAGCAGACGTAAGTAGTACTCAGAGTAGGGGTGGATGTTTGGATCATAGAAAAACCCTGTAAGTTGTTCATTGGGGTACTCTTCTTGGAGTTTTTGGAGAAAATAGTGACTATCGACACTACAACATATATGTACAAGCATTATGACTCCATTATGATTTTCGCAACATTCTGGGAGCTTCCATGCCCTAGATACGTGCGTAACTCTTCTGCTTTTTGGGCGAAGATTTCTCGGTCGGTATTGTAGTACTCTTTTAAGAGCTTGTCAACTGTGACTTCTTCTTGGAGTATTTCATTATGCAGTGTGGTATTGTTATAGTTGGTAAGTATGATGTTCGCAAGTCCCACCTGTTTGATGCCAAGGAGTTTTGTCCCTATGAAAAAGTCCACTTTTTTTGCGATGTAGGCTAGGGTAAAAGGTACACCGATGAGTGCTGCTTCAAGTGTAGCCGTTCCAGAACAGATAAAAGCAAACTCAGCACGTTTAAGTGCTTCATGTGTGTCACGTACCACTTCAAACTCACGGTTCCCTCTGTAGAGTTTTGCTATCTTGTTTCTAGAAAATGAAGGAGGGATGACCAGCAATGGACGAATGTCATTGCCCAATTTACGTCTAAGTTCCAAGAAGATGGGCATAAGACGGGTTATCTCAGATTTTCGTGAGCCTGGCATAAAGGCTATGACATTTTTTGTATCTTCCTCTATGCGGTGTACGTCTATCTCATCAAGTAAAGGGTGTCCAACATACTGTGCTTTTCCTTGTGGGTAGTAGTCCACCTCAAAAGGAAGAATCCCTAAAAGTTTGTCGCAGTACTGTTCTAGTTTTATGGCACGTTTGGGACGTGAAGCCCATATCTGCGGTAAGATGTAGTAGATTATCTCTTTATCAGGGTATGCCGTTTTTAGCTTCTTTGCAAGGGGTAAGTTAAACCCAGAGGAGTCCATAAGCAGGACTTTGTCTGCATCTTTGGCAAGCTCCACCATCTCATCTGCCACTTTGAAGAACCAACGCAGTTTTTTAATGGCATCTACGACACCCATAATAGCCATTTCACTGATATCATAAAGTGGTGTACCATTGTCGATATGCTTATCAAAGATACCGATGAGTTCTACGTCTTGTGTATGTTTCAAAACCTCTTTTAAATGAAGGTTTGAGGAGGGTTCTAGGGCTGATACAAGTATTTTCATATTAATTACTATTAGTATCTGGTGTATATAAAATTTTCATGGGAGTAGTGTAGCGTAAAAGGCATAATCTATCAAGTGATGTGAAGTTTTGGGAAGATGTTATGGATTGAATATCGCTTCAATTCCAAGTAAAATAAGTATAACTCCACCGAGATATTCAGCCTTTTCTTCAAAGCGTGATCCTAATTTTTCTCCTACATAGACACCTAGTAAAGAAGCAAGAAATGTAACACCACCTATAACAATAATAGCGTACAATATATTGATTTGCTTTAGTGAAAATGTGAATCCTACCGCCAATGCATCAATACTTGTAGCAAGTGCCAACAAGAGTAGTGTCCCTGTTTTAAGTGTTGTCTTTTTGGAGTCTTTTGCATGTTTAATCATGTCATACCCTAAAAATTCAAAGACTACAAATACAATATATGGCTCATATCTTTGTACATAGCTACTGATGTAGCTACCCAAATAATAGCCTATGAGGGGCATAAGTATTTGTGAGAGTCCAAAAAAGAGGGCTATTTTAAAGGCATTATTAAAATGTAAATGATGTTTGTATTGACTCCCATACACTATAGACACTGCTAAGGCATCCATCGCGAGGGCAAGTGCTATGAGAAAGAGAGACATCGATGGGTATACACAGTTTTTATTTATGTAGTTTTTCTGAAATTTCTTCTATCTCTTCTTTAATTTCTTCTTCTATATGTTCTATATCTTCATCTATGGCTTTGTCAATGTCTGCTTGTTTTTTGTATTTTCCATGATAGACACCTAAAACTAGTGCAACAATGCCTGAAGAGACAAACAAAAACTTATATTCAAGCATATTTGGGTCAGTAAAGTAAAAGATACTGAGTAGTCCTGCAAAGATGATGAAGTATCCTAAAGAAGATAAGATAAATCTTTTCATTGAAAATAGTGTGTTGTTGTTCATTGTATTTCCTTTTGATTATTGTAGCGAGATTATAACACGTTTTTTCTCTTTTATTTGTTCGTTAGTTAACATTTCAGAGAGATGGAACATAATATGCTATTGTATTTCTCTCCTTATTTTATACTCAGGAAACAACATTTCAAAAATGGCTATAATATGAGCATGGGAAAAGGGAGCGGGGGCTTTATATGAAACTAAAAATACTGTTAATATCGTTTATGCCATGGGGAGTAGGATGCTCTATTGCTCCTTCACAACCTTTACGTATTTCTACTAACCTCTGGATTGGGTATTCTCCATTATTTTATATTCAGCAAAAGGGATGGCTAAAAGAAAATAATATAAAGTTGGTAAATGTTGTCTCTCTTTCTGAAAGTATGGAGATGTATGCATCTGGCTTTGTTGATGCTTTTACAGGAACACAGTACGAGTTAAAACAGATGCAGAATGAAAATCCAAAGCTGCATACCAAAATCTTGTTGGATCGTTCTTATGGTGGGGATGTTGTGATGGGTAATCGAGATATAGATACTTTAAAAAAGGCAGAGAGTATTCATGTCTATCTTGAAGTAGATAGTGTCAATAGTGTATTGTTAGATAGTTTTATTGCTATGTATGACATTGACCGTTCTGTATTGCATTATATTGATAAAGATCCTGATGCAAGTTCTATGCTTGGTATGAAGAGCGAACCTACGTTGATAGTAACCTATACGCCTTACAACATTGGGTTGTATAATAATGGCTATAAAGTATTGGATACGACTAAGAACATGCAACTTTTTATTATGGATGCACTGTATATTGATGATAGTACTGCAAAGCAGTATGCAGATGAATTACGTACACTTAATCATTTGATTGCCAAAGCCTTGGATAACCTGAAGCAAAATCCAAAAGAGTATTATTTAACTGTTTCCCCCTTTTCAAATATAAAGATAATCATGCATTTAGCAATGCATTGGACTCAGTACAATGGATATATAGAGATCGTAGCAGTGTACTCATGAAACAGCTTAAATCGCAATATGTAGCAACAGATGCATTAATGGAGCCAGCAGAATGAGTTTTAAAAAATTAAATCTGGCATTAATGGTTTTATTTGTTGGATTCTTTTTTCTTATTATTTTTTTACACTATCAGCAAACATTAAGACATGTACATACTATTATGATTGATAACCTACGTGAAAATACTATAAATATGAAATTAGATATTAAAGTAATTTTGAAAAATCATAAAGATTTAAATCTTAAAGCATATCTTGATCGCCAAAAAGCTGCTTCACGAATGGTAGAAAATATTTATGTTGTAAAAGATGATGGAATATTGGTACGTACTTCAGATTATTTGTATGATAAAAAAGTATTTTATTATAC
Source organism: Campylobacterota bacterium (assembly GCA_013607775.1). Lineage (GTDB taxonomy): Bacteria > Campylobacterota > Campylobacteria > Campylobacterales > Sulfurovaceae > Sulfurovum. The sequence goes on from VCAW01000085.1 coordinate 13,127, forward strand.
AAATAGTATTAATATGCGTGAGCTTACTCCTGAAAATATTATGCATATAGCAATGATTCAATTTAATATAAATATAATTTCTGAAGGCAAAAAAGTAGGCTATAAGATATATATTAAGACCAATACAGACTATATTGTTGAGAGTGTACAAAAGCGTGTGCTTGCACAGGTATTTTATCCTTTACTCTTTTTTGTCGGGATAGTGATGTTTTATATTTTATATATCAAACGTATGATTATTAAACCTATAATAATTATAGATGATTTTTTACGTGGATTAATTCAACGTATTCCTAAATTTTATATACTTGAATTGGATAATCTTGCTAAAAATCTCCAGGAAAATATAAAAAAACTGACAAATTTGGCGTACTATGATACGCTTACGGGACTGTATAATAGAGAGGCTATTGACGATATGTTTTTAGGTGAGATTAGAAGTGCAGAAAAAAAAGATTATAATTTTTCTGTTGCATTGTTGGATTTAGATTATTTTAAAAAGGTTAATGATTCTCATGGCCATGATGTCGGTGATCAATTACTTAAAGAGGTTGCAGTGATAATTCGTACTATTGCAGGAGGGAAAGAGAAAATTGGTAGATTAGGCGGGGATGAATTTTTAATTCTATTTGATCCTAGCACGAAGGACGTATCTGCCACACTTCAGGCTATCAATGAAAGACTTGAGAAGCCTATAAATGTGAAGGGACATGATTTTTATATGGGACTTAGCATAGGTGTCGTCTCTTATCCTGTAGATGGTACAGATGTCAGTACATTATTGAAACGAGTCGATATGTCAATGTATCAGGCAAAAGAAGAAGGGCGCAATAGAATATATTATTATTCTGAAGAACTTGGTAATAAAATAAAAGAAGAGTTTGCACTAGAAGAAGAGATAAAACATGCGTTAGAGTATGATGAATTTTTTCTACAGTATCAACCCATTGTCAATGTAGATGATAAAAAAGTTGTGGCTGCAGAAGCTTTAATTCGATGGAATCACCCTTCAAAAGGTTTGGTATATCCTGATAACTTTATTCCCTTCATCGAAAAAGGATGCTGCACTAAAGAAGTAGGTGAATTGGTATATGAAGAGGCATTTAAGCAACAGAAAGTGTGGCTAAGAGAAGGTATAGATATTATTTTGTCCATTAACTTATCAGTCAAACATATTTTATCAACTGATTTTTATAAACATATGAATAAATTGGTAGAAAAATATAATATGGATCTTACAAAGATACGTTTAGAGATTACAGAATATACACTCATGGAACATAGAGAGACAACAATAAAGATATTAACACAGATGCAAGAGCAGGGCTTTCAATTCAGTTTAGATGATTTTGGGACAGGATATTCTTCTATTACATATCTGAAAGATACACCGATTAGTTCTATAAAAATTGATAAAAGTTTTATAGATGAAATTACCCATGATAATAGTGGAGAAGCACAGTTTTTTGATGCGATTGTAACACTTTCTAAAGTGATAGGTCTCTCTTCTATTGCTGAAGGGGCAGAAGAGGAATATCAAGTTGAATATCTAAAAAAATCTGGATGTGATATGATACAAGGGTATTATTATTCTAAACCTCTAAATCCTAAGGAATTCAATACCTATATGAGACAATCCATCTCATCTGTTTGATATAGGATATTAAGAGGAGCATGCACCTTTAAACTCAGACAATTCCATCTCCAAATAAGAAATCTCTGTCAAAATGTCTTGTCGAAATTTATCAAGAGGGGAACGGATGGCATAGTATGCCCAGCGACCTTTTCGTTCTACATGCAAAAATCCTGCATCTTTGAGGATTTTGAGGTGTCTGGAGATGCGCGACTGTATCATCCCAAAGGCGGACTCTATGTCACAGACGCATACTGCGCCATTTTCATCTATAAATCTAAGTATTTTAAGTCTGGTCTCATCGTTGAGTGCGCCGACTGTTTGTAAAAAGTTTTCCATAAAAGTAGTGTAGCGTAAAATATATCAAGATACTTTGATGTGTAGTGCCTATAAATAACGTTCCGTATAAGGCAATACTTTTTGCAGTAACCATTTCTCATCTTCTTTCCCACAATCTCAGCATAGATATCTTTTGATATCTTGATAAAAAGTGTAAGAAGCTTAGGGTCAAAATGTGTACCTGACTTCTCTTTGAGTATCTCGATACTTTTTTCATAACTATAGGCTTCTTTGTAGGGACGAGAAGAGGTGAGGGCATCGAAAACATCGACAATAGCAAAGATGCGAGCATTGAGTGGTATCTCTTCGCCTTTTAGTCCTTTCATGTAGCCTGTACCATCATATTTTTCATGGTGGTAGGTAAGTACATCAGAGGCATCGCTAAGCCATGGACTTTGGGCGATAATCTCCTGTTCGTAGAGTACATGTTTTTTCATCTGGGTGTACTCTTCATCGCTGAGGCTGTCTGGTTTGAGAAGTATGTTGTCTGAAATTCCTATTTTCCCTACATCATGTAAAAAAGAGCCTTTGAGCAAAGCAGCCATTTGTGTATCATTTAATCCAAGAGCTTCTCCCATGGCTAGGGCATAGAGAGTTACACGGTAGTTGTGTGAGTTTGTTTCATTGTCTCTTTTGGAAATGGCAGCACCCAAGACAGCCATTATTTGAAGGTTAGCATCGGAGAGAGACTGTGTACGTTGTAGGAGTCTACGGTTCAGAAAAAGGATAATAGGAAACAGCATCGTAAAGAGTATTACGACAGTTGCAATGGCAAGCAAGACGTTTAAGAGAATATCCATATAAGCCTTTTGAGACTCTTCATCACTCACACGATAGAGGACTTTAATGTATCCTTGTTGCTCATTTATAAGTAATGCAGGGGTAATCATCTGTACATAAAATCGGTTTTCTATATGATTATGAATAAGTTTAATGTCACTTCCACTGTCATCATAGGCTATATGGTGGTCAATGGCATTGATTTCTTTTGATATCTGTGCATAATCGTTAGTACTTTTACTAAAGAGTAAGTTCTTGTTTGTATCAAGTATGTTCACTAACACAAATCCTGTATGTTGTAGAGAAATCTTAGGTTGCATCGTGTTTTGGTCTATGCAGGCTTCTCTATATTGTTCAATAAAGCTTTTCATTTGATGATGACTTGAAGTAGTGGCTACTGATTTTATATAACTTTCAAGTTGTTGTATCTGGTAGATTAGGGTAATGGCACCCGTAAGTATGGAAACAGAGAGCATACTTAACAATACACGATGAAGTAACTGTCTGTATAATGTATGATTCACTGACCTTACGCACCTTTAACAAACCTTAAGCCTCTGCAATTCCAAATATG